>NZ_LNDJ01000067.1 GCF_001444505.1 Psychrobacter piscatorii
CATGTGAGAGTAGGTCATCGTCAGCTCCTTATACTTAAAAAGAGTCATCCTTAATTGGGTGGCTCTTTTTTTTATCTTTTATTTCTAGTGACCTACGCAGCAAATCCTATTTAAAGGATTTGCTCTTGCGCTGCCTAAAATTGGCATGCAATTTTTTAACGGTTCTCAGGTCATCGTCAGCTCTCTATTCCTAAAAAGCCCCCTTTACTTATATAGAGTAGTTAACAAACTAGCCTATCAACTAAGCCCCTTCACCAAACTTACCACTTTGGAAATCAGTGACCGCTTGCATGATTTCTTGCTGACTGTTCATCACAAAGGGACCGTATTGCACAATCGGCTCGCGTAATGGGCGTCCAGTAATCAAAATCACTTTGGTATCCTCACTACTATCAGCAGTAATGGTAACGCCATCAGTATTATCATCATTTTTCAAGATAGCCATGTTTTTACTCGGTACGATTTCGCCTTCAATATCTACTTTACCACGATACACAAAGGCAAACGCATTGTAATCGGCTGGAATGGCTTGGCTAAAGCTCGTTCCTGCTGGTAAATGGATATCCAAATACGTCGGCTCAGTAATGTCGCGCGTGACCGCCCCTTCGATGCCATGCGATGTACCTGCAATGACCGTAACGTCTACGCCATCTTCAGTTGTGTATTTAGGCAAGTCTTCACTTTGGAAGTCTTTATACCAAGGGTCATTCATTTTATCTTTGGCAGGTAGATTAAGCCACAGCTGAAAGCCTTCCATCGCGCCGTCTTCTTGTTCCGGTAGCTCTGAATGAATAACACCGCTCGCCGCTGTCATCCACTGCACGCCGCCGTTCTGTAATAGCCCTTCGTTACCCGCGCTATCACGATGGCGCATACGGCCTGTAATCATATAAGTAATGGTTTCAAAGCCGCGATGCGGGTGATTGGGGAACCCTGCGACATAATCATCTGGATTGTCACTTTTGAAGTTATCTAGCATCAAGTACGGATCGAGGCGCTGTTGCAGCTGCTGCGTCAGTACGCGAGTGAGTTTAACACCAGCGCCGTCTTGGGTATCGACTCCAGCAAAAAGCTGCTCGATTTGACGCGATTGGGTCACAGTATCTTTTTTGCTATTCGCTACAGTATTATTCATTATTCTTTCCTGATTTTTTAATATCTGTTGGTGAGCATTGATTTATTACTCTTAGCTATTTATTTGAGGCCAAAGGGGTATATTTCAATAGTATTATATAATTTGTATTAATAGGTAATAATAATAATTAAGTATTATTTAACAAATATCAGTACAAAAGGGATTACTATTAAAGAGTAGCCAATAATAAAAATCTTACTTACCTACTGAGGTTTAATTGCTAAACTGATGAGCATTAACCAATACCATGCTTAGAATAGAGAACGGATAATATGGCAGTCGATTTAACCAATACTTTAATAGTGGCTATATCAGCGACAGCATTGTTTGATTTAACGGAGTCTGAGAACCACCTTTTACAGCTACTACAGCAGCGCCCTGACGAGGCAGTAAAGGAGTTTCGCGATTATATGGCGAAGCGTGAAGATCAGCCATTAGATAGTGGTGCAGGATATCCATTAATCAAAGCGCTGCTGAATCTAAATAATTACTGTAACGACTGTCTATCAGCGGATTTAACGACCGAGTCGCCACTTGTGGAAGTCGTCATCGTCTCAAAGAGCAGTCCTGATACTGGCATTCAAGTGCTCAATGCCATTCGTGACAACGGTTTGAATATTTCACGTTCCGCCTTTGTATCCGGAAGTCCTGTGGCGCCCTATATCAAAGATTTTAATGTGGATTTGTTTTTGACCACCAATCGCGAAGATGCGCAGCAAGTGGCGGATGCCAATATCTGTGCCTGTGCGATATTGGACGCTACTCCTGTCAATACCTATAAGTTAGATACGGATCAGCTACGTATTGCCTTTGATGGGGATGCAGTATTGTTTGATGATTCTGGCGAGTTACTCTATAAGCAAAAGGGGCTACGAGCTTTTCACGATCGTGAAGTAAAAATGCGTGATTTACCGATTGAAAAAGGCCCTTACGCTGAGCTATTGATCAAACTGTCAAATTTACAGGAACGTTTACCGGCTGGTTTACAGTATTCGCCAATTAAAATTGCGCTTGTGACCGCCCGTAATGCACCTGCTGATTTGCGCGCTATTAAAACGCTGCGAGAGTGGGGCGTGAATGTCGATATGGCATTTTTTTTAGGAGGGCTGGAAAAAACAGCAGTGCTTAGGACATTTGCACCGCATATATTCTTTGATGATTCAATCAAGCATATCGATGCAGCACGTCGATTTATACCTACAGCCTTGGTTCCTTATCGTTCGACGTCGTTACTGCACGGTGATAGCTATCTAAATACTGATAAAGACGCAACATTATTGTCATTCAAGCCTGCTGTGCGCCCACTATTTGTAGTAAATCATTGAGCATGTATAGATAAGCGAAATTTAAACAATAGGATGGTATATGAATTGGCAGCAGTTGCTCAACTTGATTGTGGCGCGAATAAAGCAGGTTGTTGGTTTATACGCTTTTGTACTCATACCGATGTGGGGTATGTTTTTTTTAAATGAAGTGGCGCTATTTGGACTGTGGAATATCTTTGGGATTGTACCGCGCGCGTTAGATGTGGGCAGTATGATCGGAGTATTCGCCTCATGGACGATGCATGGCAATTTGTCACATCTGATTGGTAATACTGTCACGCTATTACAAATTTTGTTTTTGTTCGGATTATTTGAGAAAAATGCCTATCGCACGATTATCAAGCTGGTCATCGCTTCAGGATTGGTTACTTGGGTGATTGGGTCACCATCCTCTATTCATATCGGTGCATCAGGATTATGTTTTGCGATGTTTGGTTATATGATAGGCGGCGCTATTTTTGCTCGGCGTTGGGGTTATTTGATTGCTTGTATTGTCATGGGCACTGGCTATTGGCTAACCATTAAGCAAGGACTGATGCCGCAACAAGGAATCTCGTTTGCAGCACATTTTGGTGGTTTGTGTGCTGGGCTATTGCTAGGAGCCAATTCAAAACATACTTATTCAGCCTCGGCTCAGCGTTATTAATTTAATCAAGTGAGCAATCTTTTAGCACTTTTATATAACCGCTTTTTATGCAGTTACTATATCTATAATTGTTGTCGTATCAGGTATTTTGGTCAGTACAGATGTTGATAAACAATGGATCATCTGTTGCTAGCTTATACCATGCGGTGGTTTGTTTGACATGCTCATCAATCGTGAGCTTACTACCTTTTTCTGGTATGACGTAATCTGCACGTGCAGGCGCATTGCAATCGATAACCTGTGCAATTTTTTCGACACTTCTTCGTCTTTCAAATAAGTATAAATTGACCAAATGTATATCTGGATTGTCTACTTGTACGCTAGCATTACCGATATCTGCCGCGATAAAACGTAATATTTGTGGCTTAGCATAAGACCATGGACGGAACCACTGCGTACTTTTTGCTACTTTGACAACTTCTACGCCTTCTGGCAGCTCTCGCACTTGTTGACCATACCAGCTATATTCTTGGTTTATCTGAAAGGCAAAAATACCAATCGCCGCAAACAATGGGATCAGCCATTTAGGGGCACGTTTGCCTGCCAATTTGCTGAAGTGAGTTATGATCAATGCTAGTCCAGCCATCCCAAACGCGGCAGCCATCGTGGCGATAAACTCAAAAAGCATAAAGTATTCCTTAATGGGGTATGTTTATTCAATCAAGCTGAATTAATTACATTTTATTATAAGTATAAAATAAAAAATCACTCACAAGCAGCTGCTGCCTGTGAGTGGTATATAGTAACAGAAGATATATCCTCAACTGTGAGCTTAGTGGTCGATTGCACCGCCCGCGCCACGTGGAGAACGTACGCTCTCAACCAGTTCTTGAATATGCGCTGGTGGTGGAGCAGTCGCATAAGATACCGCAAATGCTACGATGAAGTTAAGTAAGGCACCAACCGCACCAAAAGATAGTGGCGAGATACCAAATAACCAGTACTCTTCAGTATCAGGGAAATTCGCAGTACCACTGATAAAGAACCAACCTTTGAAGACAAAGATATACACTAGGATAGTAATCAAGCCTGTTAACATCCCAGCAATAGCGCCTAAGTTGTTAATACGTTTAGAGAAAATACCCATCATTAGGGCAGGGAACAGGGAAGCGCCTGCAATACCGAAGGCCAATGCAACGACCTGTGCGGCAAATCCTGGTGGATTAATACCCAGATAGGTCGCTACTACGATTGCGATACCCATTGTAATACGAGCATATTTGAGTTCTTGTTTATCAGTGATGTTTGGGTTTAGGTTACGTTTGATCAAGTCATGGCTAATCGCTGAGGAAATCGCAAGTAGTAGACCCGCTGCTGTTGAGAGCGCTGCTGCCAAACCACCTGCAGCGATAAGACCAATAACCCATGATGGAAGATTGGCAATTTCTGGGTTAGCGAGTACTAAGATGTCATTGTTCACATCCAGCTCGTTACCTGCCCATCCAGCATTAGCAAAACGACCATCCAGTTCTGCATCATGTGCGATGCGAGCTGTTTCTACCGCTGCGGTAGCTGCAGCAACATCGCCACCATCCGCTTCAGCGGTGTTAAGGGCTACTTGAGCGGCACCAAGTCCACTGTCGTTATACAGCTGGATACGACCATCATTGTTTAAATCGTTATATTTGATAAGCCCTGTGTTTTCCCATGTTGCCATCCAGTCTGGACGTTGATCATACTCTAAAGGTGCTTCTGCAACCCCTTGTGGATAGACCGTATCAATGAGGTTGAGACGAGCCATCGCACCTACCGCTGGAGCGGTAAAGTACAATAGCGAGATGAATACTAGTGTCCAACCCGCTGTCCAACGTGCATCGGCCACTTTAGGAACGGTGAAAAAGCGAATGATAACGTGTGGTAGGCCAGCTGTACCAATCATCAGTGATAGCGTAAATAACACCATATTTAGCTTGTTAGGCACATCCGCCGTATAAGAGGCAAATCCTAAGTCAGTTACGACTTGATTAAGCTTAGTCAAAATAGGAACGCCAGATTCGATATCGTTTGAGAACAAACCAAGACCAGGAATTGGGTTACCCGTTAATTCAAGTGAGATAAACACAGCAGGAATGGTATACGCGACCATCAATACGACATATTGCGCGACCTGTGTATAGGTAATCCCTTTCATACCGCCTAACACCGCATAGAAGAATACAACAACCGCCGCAATGAGCAGACCCGTTGTGTTTTCAACTTCTAAGAAGCGTGAGAATGCAACACCAGCACCTGTCATCTGACCGATAACATAGGTAGTCGAGGCGATAATCAAACAAATCACGGCAATCATGGCTGCTGTTTTAGAATAAAAACGGTCACCAATAAAATCGGGCACCGTGAACTTACCGAATTTACGTAGGTAAGGTGCTAAAAGCATAGCAAGTAGAACGTAACCGCCTGTCCAGCCCATGAGGTAGGTGGAGGCGCCATAACCACTAGCAGCAATAAGACCTGCCATTGAGATGAAGGACGCGGCACTCATCCAGTCAGCAGCGGTTGCCATGCCGTTGACGACTGGATGCACCCCGCCGCCAGCAACATAGAATTCACTGGTTGAACCAGCACGTGCCCAAATCGCAATCCCGAAATAAAGCGCGAAAGATAGACCTACAAAAATAATATTAATCGCAAATTGACTCATGATCTATTCCTCGTCTACGCCATATTGTTTATCTAATTTATTCATACGCCAAGCGTAAAAGAAAATTAGAATAATAAAGACTACGATAGAGCCTTGTTGCGCAAACCAAAATCCTAAATCAGTACCACCGATTTTGATGCCCGCTAATAATGGACGTAACAAGATAGCAAAGCCATATGAGCATAGCGCCCAAATAATTAGACTACCTGTAATCAGACGAATATTGGCGCGCCAATATCCAGATGGATCGTTATGAGCTTTCATAGGACAACTCCTTTTGTCTTACCTAAAAAATATCAACCATACAAGAAGAGCTTGGGCTATTTTTTACGATGAACATCATGATAAAAAATAGACAGATACTACTTTATATAGTGACAATGAAGATGCGCAGAGGCATATCTATTTATCAGCAATTATTTAGCAAAAATAAATATCATTGTGGACATTACATTGATCCCTTAAATAAAAACTATCAAATAGCAAAGCAGGGTTCATTGAGGAAGACAGAAGGGTAGGACTATCCGGTGTCTTTTTCACAATCTCGTCTTCCTGACAAGAGTCTTAATACTTTAACGCTTCAAATATTTATACCGATTCATCTATATTAGCCAACTGATCTTTATTAGTAGCTATGAAACCAGCATAAAATCATACAAATTCCATCTTAGCACGACTCAACAGCGATAGTTACAAACAATAAAGCATAGATTGAAGTACATCTACTAAAAATCGGTTTGGTAAATATAATGCTGAATATAAGCAATGCTAAAATTATACGATAAATATCCAGTTCATGTTGATGAATTATTACTTAATATATTCTATAACAAACAAATTGCAAAGATTATTTATGTCAAAAATAAATATAGAGAACCAATAATCAAACGTGATGGTCGCATGTCGCTTGATATCTATATTGTGCACACGATTTATTCAGTTTCGTTATTATTTGAAACTTTGCAAACTTGTCGATGGGTCTGAAGCCAATCGCGATGCTTGGAGAGATTAAGCGGTACTGATGAAACAGGCTTGCTTGTGGTAGGCAAAAAAACGCCCTTTTTCTCAGAGAAGGGCGTTTTTATGGATGTATGATTTTTAATAACGATACATATACTATGCTAAACCAGAATTATCCTGATTTACATGTTTGGATAGTTAGGACCACCGCCACCTTCTGGCGTTACCCAGGTGATGTTCTGTGAAGGGTCTTTGATATCACAGGTCTTACAATGCACACAGTTCTGCGCATTGATGACAAACTTAGCGCCTTCAGCATCTTTGACCACTTCGTATACACCCGCTGGGCAGTATAGACGCGCAGGCTCAGCATACAATGGCAAGTTGATAGAGATAGGTACCGTTGGGTCAGTGAGCTTCAAGTGCGTTGGCTGATCTTCTGCATGGTTGGTATTAGAGATAAATACCGACGACAATTTATCAAATACCAACTTACCATCAGGCTTGAGATAGGTCGGTTGATAAGCATGGTTGGCACGCTCTAACTGATCGTAATCTGGAATATTGTCATGCAAGGTAAATGGCATTTTACCTTTTAGCAAGTTGTGCTCGATAAAGGTGAAAGCACCGCCCATGAACAGACCCATACGATGGATCGCAGGTGAGAAGTTACGCGACTCGTAATTGTCTTGATACAACCATGACTCTTTGTACATGGTGGTATAAGCCACTACTTCGTCATGCTGACGCTCTGCCTGTAGCGCCTCAAAGATCGCTTCGGCGGCGAGCATGCCTGACTTCATCGAGGTATGTGTGCCTTTGATTTTTGCTGGGTTTAAGAAACCAGCATCATCACCGACCAACACGCCACCTGGGAAAGTGAACTTCGGTAGTGAGTTTAGACCACCTTTAGTCAAAGCACGTGCGCCGTAAGAGATGCGCTTACCGCCTTCTAGAACATTTTTGATGACAGGGTGCGTTTTCAAGCGCTGCATTTCATCGAAGGGAGACATGTAAGGGTTGTGGTAAGACAAATCAGCCACAAGACCAAAGCTTACTTGGTTGTTTTCATCAAAGTATAACCACCAGCCACCAGTAGAGCCAGTCTCAGTCAATGGCCAGCCAAGACCATGCATGACTACGCCTTGCTCATGCTTTTCAGGCTCAACTTCCCATAGCTCTTTTAGACCGATACCATAATGCTGAGGATCAGAATCTTTATCTAGATCAAAACGGCTGATTAAGCGTTTGCCTAAATGCCCACGGCTACCTTCAGCAAAAATAGTGTATTTGGCCAGCAGCTCATAGCCAGGCTCAAAGCTAGGCTTGGCTTCGCCGTTGGCAGCCACACCCATATCACCCGTCAACACACCTCTGACTGAACCGTCATCGTTATATAAGATGTCATCGGCAGGGAATCCTGGGAACATCATCACTTCAAGCTCTTCTGCCTGTACAGCCAACCAACGAACCACATTGCCTAATGAGACAATGTAGTTACCGTCATTATGCATTGGGCCTGGAATCAATGAGTGCGGTACTTGAGTTGAACGTGTGGCAGAGTTTAGATAATAAAAACGATCTTCTGTCGCTGGTACGTTGAGCGGCGCGCCTTTGTCTTTCCAGTCTGGAATCAGCTCATTCAAGGCACGTGGTTCGATGACTGCACCTGATAAGGTATGGGCACCAAACTCGGAGCCTTTTTCGACCACACACACCATAAATTCATCGTTACCGGCTTCAATAGCGAGCTGACGTAAACGAATAGCCGCAGAGAGACCTGCAGGTCCACCACCAACGATGATGACATCGAACTCCATGGACTCACGCTCGATCTCAGGTTCCGGCTCTACGACTGGCGCTGCCGTCTCTGTTACTACTGGTGCGTCAGCGTCTACAGTAGTGCTGTCTACAACTGGCGCTTGATTGTCTTGCTCTTGCATACCTACTCCTAAACTTTAGTGGCTTATCTCAGGGCATCATTAGCGTAACAACCGAATAATAGATTTGCGGCGCTAACGTCACTCAGACATATGGCTGCCCGATAAAAATGTGTCATCAATACAAAATCCACTTGACCATTTCAATAAAAAATCGTTACTCATTATAAAAGAAAAGTCCTACAAACACGATACGCATTTATGAGCAATGGTGTTAAGGTTATATTGAAACAATAAGGGTGTTTAGATGATAAAGCTTCATCATACCCGAAACAAAAATTTATAGTAATAATAGATTTGCCAAACTTTGAATACTAGATAAAGGATTGTGCGATGAATAATGACAATAATCATGCTAATAGCAATCGTGAAAATAACGTAGAAGCTCCAGTTGGCAAGGGCTCTGGTTTGAATAACATGGATGCGCTAAGTCACTATCTTAAGTCTACAGCTGGGGCACGTGAAGGGCGCGCAATACCGCCACTCGAAAAATGGCATCCTGAAGATATCGCTGATATGGACTTAATTATCAAAGCAAATGGGGAGTGGTGGCATGAGGGTGGAAAAATGACCCGTGAGTCACTTGTCAGTTTATTTGCGACTATTTTGTGGAAAGAAGAGAACGACGGTGTAAACGAATATTTTTTGAAAACTCCTGTGCAAAAAATTCGTATTCAAGTAGAAGATGTGCCATTGCTGATCAATGATGTCGGTATCGTAAAAGAAAATGAGGTGAGCTGGTTGGAGTTTGTGACCACCACCGGTGACGTGGTGCGCTTGGACGATGAGCATCCCATTAGCTTACAAGCATATCAGCCTGGTAATGCCGCAGACCGTATAGATGAGTCGCAAGTACGCCCTTATATGCCAGTAAGAAATGGTCTGAACGCGCTGATTGGACGAAATACCTTTTATCATTTGACGGAGATTGGTGAACTAACAGAGCATGATGGTAAGACGATGTTGACCTTACAAAGTGGTGGGAAGTCTTACTCTATGACTATGCCAGACCATTAAACGTTAATACATCAACAGCAGCATTTATAGATTATGACAATAAAATCCATTTCATCAGTGGAGATGTCATAATACAAGAAACGCAGATATCTCTGATTGAGTAGAAATCAGAGATAATATAGAGATGATGATATGTATCTAAAAGTGGCGGTGAAGTAACGATGGCGAGTGCTGCAAATCAGATGACAACAAGTCAAGCAAATATAGAACACACAAATATTTTGGATAGTCATGTGCTGTCAAAGACTTCTATTAACAATGCTGGCATGAATGCAATGGTTATCGATGCAGCCAGCATTGATGATGCCCAACGTGCTCCGATAGGACTATTCGATTCGGGGATTGGCGGCTTATCGGTTTATTTGCATTTGGCCCAGCAACTACCTAATGAGCGTTATATATATTACGCTGATACCTTAAATGTCCCTTATGGCAACCGCGAGAGCGATGATATCGAGTCGCTCACGCTAAAAGCCGTTGAATGGCTGCATAAGCAAGGCTGTAAGCTGATTGTGATCGCTTGTAATAGCGCATCAGCTTATGCCCTAGATACAGCGAGACGCTCTTATCCGAATATGCCTATTGTAGGTCTAGTACCAGCGTTAAAGCCTGCGATATTGGCAAGCAACAGCGGTCATGTCGCGGTATTGGCCACGAAGGCGACGCTCAATGGCCGGCTGCTTAATGACGTTATTACCAATTTTGCCAATCCAAATGGTACGGTGGTGACAAAATATTTTGATCCACAGCTGGTACCTTGGGTTGAGGCTGGCATGCCATTACAAGATGAGACCGCGCAGCGCTTGCGCCAACAAATACAAGTATTTGCAAATGAAGGAATTGATCATCTCGTGCTAGGCTGTACACATTATCCATTTTTTAAATCTTTTTTATTAGACGAAATTGCGCAGCAGCAGTTGGCCATACAGGTGGTTGACTCTGGGCAAGCCATCGCTGAACGAGTCAAGCAACTTTTGAGCGAAAGTAAACTCGCCACGGCTTTTTTGGACAAGACAAGTATTCGTAATCTGAATACAATCGATAGGACAAATGTCGATATTAGACAGCCATTAACTTTCCATGCGACTAAATATAGTGATAGACTAAGCGCTTTGATTGAACGCTTACTTGGTCAAGAGACTATACTGCAATACTATTCTGAGTAATGGTTAGCAAAGATATTTATGCAAAAACCTTTATTGCAGCATGGATGTGGTTAAAATACGTCGAATGTATTTTCGCAAGACTGTGCGAGTTGATACAAAACAAGATATTTTTGCTCTATTTCGTTTTATTCCCTTTTATGCCGCAACCTAAGCTCAGAGGTAATCGTGCCACATCGCCGCTATCATATTCATGTTATATGTGCTGACAACGATCAATTATTGGTGTTGGACAGCGTAGCGATATTTTTTCAAGTACGGGCGTTTTTGACTTATGACGTGTCTAGTAAGTTGCCAAAAGCTTCGCTATATGGTCGACAATGTATTGATTCTTGTGATTATGCATTGATGATCATTGGAGACAGTTACGGAGCCGTACAAAAGACAGGCGTGAGCCAAATGCATTTGAGTTACCTGAATGCCAAAGCTAAAGCCAAGCCCCTACTGATTTTCATCAAAAATCACTACCAAGAGACGGGTGTCAGTCGCCAATTACAAGAACTGATTAAACTCGTCTCTAGGCAAGACAATCAGATTTATTACTATGATACAGAGGACGATATCGAAGCGTTACTCGTACAAGCCTACTACAGCGCAGTAGCCAGTCATAAAGTGAGAGGTGGCTGGGTGAGAGCGACTGAGGAGATGATTAAATTTAGTCGACAAACGGTCGCCGAAAGACTTGCTGATCTCTTATCTAAGAATAAAAATACCAACACCAATACTAATACTAATACTAATACTAATACCAAGAAAGAACATTCTGTTGATGAGGGTTTTGCGGCTGACAATGTTAGCAAACCAATTGTATTGACACAAACGTTTGATGTGCAATATAGTGCTCAAGCTTATGAAGGTGGTAACTTGAAGGATGTTACCAGAGAAGTAATATTATCTTGGCAAGAAGTATTAATCACCTTAATGAAAATACCGTCTACATTTTCGAGCTACGGGCTACAAAATGCCATTAATCGTCTGATCTCCCCAAAAGCTGAGATAGATATCAAAAACGATATGCCAAACGTTCACGCTGTCTCACGCTGCCAAATCTCTCAAGATGATCTCAATAAACTACAACGTCAGCTAGTAAGCGCCAACTGGATACAATTGACGACCTACGGTACACGTTTGTCACAAGAGCTTTGGAAGCTTACTTTTCATGCCAGAAGCCTACTAGAAGCTGAAAACGCTCAAACAGATGAATGACATTAGGTTTTGGCATACGTTCACCTTTTAGCTTTTCATAAAATATGGGCAAAAATACATCTTATGCTCCTGACTACGTTTTGTAATACAAAGCATACGCGTCAATGGTTGTGAATCGACTCAAGACTCGTGATAATAAGAACCATCAAATACTAATCTTATTTATATTAAAACTGGTATTAAAATTAAAAATGCATAAAACGTATTACACTATTGACCGATTAAGGAGAGCACACAATGAGTAACGCTAAAAATGACGAGTTATTAAGAGAGCTTGATGGTCTAGAGAAAAACATGCATGACGCTGATCAATTTCATACACTAGAAGAACAAGTGGCAGATATGAAACGTCGCGGTATCGACCCTAGCCAAGCCTACAAAGATTTGGATAGAAAAGCAGAAGATGAAGACTGGGGTGATGCGACTTGGAAAGAAAATGGCAAGTGGGAGCCAAAAACGGCTGCTGATCTAGATGATAACGCTCGTGAAAACTGGGACGGTGACAACGGTAAGCCAAACCCGCCACCCATTGTCTAAATCTTTTTTTAAATATCGATGTGATAGGTGAAGGTCTTCACTAGGCATCAAACATAAAAAAGCCACGCTAATTATAGCGTGGCTTTTTTAATGATTTACGGTAGCACTATTCGTTACATTATTATGACCCTTCGTCAATGCGAACTAGCTTGATCGTACCATCGGCACTAGCAACACGGCGATAGCGCGTATTAGTAGAAGTTGAAGGACTTATCGATGGTTGAGAAGAATAGCTATTAGGCGTAGTGGTCTGCTGCTCAATTAGCTGCCCCATACGATCGGCAGGCGCAGGGTTCAAAGGTCGGCTATTCGCTGGCTGAACGTACTGCCCTGGACTTGGTGCTGCATTACCAACGATAGCACGATAGAACTTTTGGCCTGCGCGTCCATCTGCTGGGAAAATGCCACGACTGGTCTGATATTGCTGGATAGCCGTGCGCGTGTTGTCCCCAATGATGCCATCAACACTACCAATATCATAGCCTGCATTTAACAAGGCTTGCTGAATATCTTTTGCTTGTTGACGACTGATACCAGGATCATCTGTTGGCCACGCGGTGATAAAGTCTGTTTTGCTACTGTCTTCGCGAGTAATCAAATCTGATAAATGGGCGATAGCCAAGGCATAGTTTTCTGAAGCATTATACGAGTAGAACGTATCAAAGTTTTTACCAACCAAAAACGCAGGACCATCGACACCAGCTGGTAGCAATAAACCCGCACGACTCAAGTCATAAGGCAGCGGACTACCGTTAGCCAGCGTCAGACCTTGATTGCGCCAATGGCTGATAGATTTTTTGTCTTTACGGTTAGAAGCCGCCCAAAATCCATCAGGTAGTTTGACTTCATAACCCCAAGGCTCACCCGTGCGATAACCACGTTTGTCTAAAAAATTTGCAGTAGAGGCAAGTGCATCGGGCACACTATTTACGAGGTCACGACGACCATCGCCGTCACCGTCTACTGCTAGCTCTAAAAAGGTACTTGGCATAAACTGCGTTTGCCCAAACGCACCTGCCCACGATCCCGTCATGTCATTAGGTGCGATATCGCCATTTTGCACAATTTTTAGCGCATTGGCGTACTCACCTTGGAAATAGCTTTGACGACGATCAAAACAAGACAACGTCGCTAACGATTCAAACAATGGCTTTTTGCCCAGCGTCTGACCAAAGTTAGACTCTACGCCCCACACGCCAAGCACATGCTCCGCTTTTACGCCATAGCGCGATTCGATTTGGTGCAGCGTGTCACGCCACTGGCGCTTGGCACGGATACCATCTTCGACACGCTCTTTGTCTACTAGCGCGGATAGATAATCCCAGACATCTTTTTGAAACTCTGGCTGATAGTTGAGTGACTGAATGACACTAGGATCAGGCTGGCTTGGACGATAGTTGTTAAAGGTATAGCTATTGACACCGCGAAACTTGCTCGAATTTTTTAGGCCATCCAAGCATTGCTGAAATTCACTATTGGACAGATCTGGAGCGGGGGGCTGAGCTGCTTGGGCAGTGCTCGCAAGGCTAATGCCAACTGCAACACTAAGCAATGACAAGGTAGAAAAAGGAGTCAAACGCATGAAAATATCCTATAAACATCAAAGTGATTATTGAGAGAAAAAAGCAAAAGGTAAAAAACGATATTAACGTAGAGTAACCAATCTAAACAGTAAAGAAAAGCTGTCGAAGTACTAAGATTATGAATGGTTACGATAAATTGACGATGGCGTGAGGTTGGGAGAGTATTTTGTTGAGCTAAAAGTTCAAAGTGTCAGACAGCATTTAAATTTCAGAGATTTTTTAGCAAATAGAACCTATCTACTTAGCTAGCAAATTATCCAACTCTTTAATAAAGCCATGAATCCGCGCCGCATTTTTACCCAAATCGCTACCACCAATCCGCGACTTACTACGTATATCGACTAAACGTTCATTCTCGCTATCCGTGACAAGTACGATGATATCGTCTTTAAAACCGAAACAAGCAGTGGTGTCCGTCGCTTCTATAATGCCTTTATCTGCATCAATATTGACCAGCTTTCAGCCCAAGTTCTCAATGGCTTGTGTGCTTGCCGCAACCAATTCAGGTTGCGTTTGGTCATAGCGTAATGTCTGTAATTCAGGATAACCGATACGCTGTTGCTCTGCGGTCTCGATACCATCGTAAGCGACTGGATTGGGTGCATCAGCGCGTAGTGGGGCAATGGCGACAAATGCAGGTGGGTTCACCAAGTCGGTCGAGATATCATGGATGGGCGGTACGTTTTTGGCGGTATTCATCATGCTGAGTGGTATGGCAATGGCAGTGATAGCAAGCACTGCTGAGATTAACGCACTACCAATGCTCGCCGTGTTTCGTTTAAACAATAGCTGTATGGTTAATAGTATTAATGCCGCAATACCAGTAAATAAAATACCCCAAATTTAAACCCTGTAAACGCATTCGCTAACTCAATCAAGCCAAACTTATAAAGTGGCCCTGCAAGCGCGACCAGTAAGACAGCAATCAGACTTATCAGACCAACGAATATTTTCATTGCGCTTCTTCATTGTGATTGAGTACTAACTCATTGCTGCGCAAACCAATTCTTTATTGCTTATTTCAATAGCCAAACCTGCTCTGTCACTTTTAGGTCAGGCATGGAGCCAATAGAGCTAGGCTCACTTGCTAGCTTACAGATCTGATAGTGGCTGCCATAATACTGCTGTAGTTGTTGACTGTTGATAGAGAACGGCGGCCCATCTTTTTTACTTTGATCGTAATTAAGCGTTATTAGCAATTGTGGCGCATTGTCGCTAACTTTACGTATCTGTTCGCTATAGTCGGGACGCATATCAGCTGGCAGAGCAATCAAAGCTGCTTTATCATATATCGCATCGATAGTACCTAGATCTGTAGAGGTCAAGGCAAAGATATCAGCGGCCCAGAGTGTAATAGTTCGCTGCTCATCACCATCTACCAGCTGACCTTGGTAGCATTTAATATCTGGATTTTCTACATGCTGAGAGACAATAGGTTGGATATTTTGTTCAGCAAAGAATTCTTGTACGGCTGTCTCAACCAACTCAACGCCCACCACATCATACCCTTGTGCTGCGAGCCAAACCATATCGATAGATTTGCCGCAAAGAGGAACAAAGATACGGCTACCGACTGCTAAATCTAAGTGATCAATATACTCAGTTAATAATGGATTAACAGCTGACTGATTAAATCCGATACGCTTTTCTTGCCAGCGTTTGTGCCAAAATTCAGGAGTCATAATTTACGCCTACTTAGTTTACGTTTATAAATATTTGCTAGTATCACTATCATACTGCCTTATTTGGAAATGTTTAATTCAATAAAAAGCCAAACACCTATCATATAAGTGTTTGGCTAATATCGAGTATCATGCTAATGATCTTTTGAATGAATAATATACTATTCACACTAGCGTTTAGCTTACCATATATTGACTAAATTCTTTACGCAGTTTGGCAAGCTTGGGCGGTATGGCAAAGTTGCAATAAGCCTGTCCTGGGTTTCTGTTAAAGAAGTCTTGATGCGCCTCTTCTGCTTGGTAAAACTCAACGGCAGGATGTACTTCTGTGACGACATTGATGCCCATGTCACGCAGTTTATTGATCGTGCGGTCGACCGTTGGTTTCTGATCTTCCTCGGTATAAAAGACCACGCTGCGATACTGGCTGCCAACGTCATTGCCCTGACGATCCATCGTGGTGGGATCATGCGTGGCAAAGAAGACATCGAGGATGACTTCTAGTGGAACAGTCGTCTCATCAAATTCGACTTTGATGACTTCGACGTGTCCAGTGTCACCACCACATACGGCTTCATAGTTGGCTGATACCGCGTCGCCGCCCATATAGCCTGAAACGACAGACTGCACGCCTTTTACGGATAAAAAGACGGATTCGGTGCACCAAAAGCAGCCACCGCCTAATACGATTGTTTGCATAATTTTTTCCTATTTTTATAAATATAAAATCATCGTTGTTTGCCTAGGTGTTATCTATCAAACAATGTCGTTTAGCTTAGCAGGGCATCTGGTGGCGATAAGTAACAAACAGTAATGTTATAATGGGCTTTTGCTACGTTGATTTGCTATCGATAAATAGCGCGAGCAAAACTACCAAGTACTTTCTTATTTACGTTCTATTATCACAGAATACGAGTCGCCCCATGAGCCAATCCCAGCCTGCCATTATCAAACATGACACCCTTTTTGATAAACCGTTTACCACGCCACTCGATAAAGCGGCGCGTTTTTCTTTTGATGAGCAAGTGGTGGCTTGTTTCCCCGATATGATTCGCCGTAGCGTACCCGGTTATGGTCAGGTATTGGCCATGCTGCCCATATTTGCCCGTCGTCACTGCAAGTATCGTCAGCAAAGTGATAATGGTCAACGCGTTAGCCGTGTTTATGACTTGGGCTGCTCGCTTGGTGCCGCCAGTATGACGCTGGCTGGTGAGTTTGATCCGCAAGATTTGCAGATCAAAGCGATTGATATCTCCCCTGCGATGACGACCGAAGCCACGACGTTATTGAGTGATAATTATCCTGAGCACGATATCGAAGTCATTACTGCAGACATTCGCGACGTTGAGCTTGAGCCATGCGACATGGTGATTTTAAACCTAACGCTACAGTTTTTACCAGCAGCCGATAGAGTCGCAGTATTAGAAAAAATTTATGCGGCCTTGAGCGAAGGCGGCATACTGGTATTAACCGAAAAAACTCATGCCTTTGATGAGCAGTATGATGCGTGGTTGGTTGAGCGTTATTATGATTTTAAACGTGCCAATGGCTATACCGAAATGGAAATCAGTGGCAAACGTAATGCATTAGAAAACGTGCTGATTACGGATACGTTAGATGAGCATCATGCACGGTTAGATCAGGTTGGCTTTAAACGTCATCTGACGTGGTTTCAGTTTTTAAATTTTGTCTCTATTGTGGCGTTTAAATAATCCTTACTTTTAACACAGTTATTTCTTAATCATTACGGTAATCTGCTTCTATGCTAAACGACACAATTACGCACGCCGAACGCGAACTATATTTAACCCTATTAGAGCTGGCTCAGCAGCAGCCGAGCGCTTATGAGTGGCTGACGCGACTGCCAACATGGTTAAATGACATCAAGGACAAAGCTAACTACGCACATGCGCCTGCTTATCAAGCGTCAGTCGCTCGTTTACCACAATTGACTGTCAATCACGTCGATCTCAACAGCGATACATTGACGATTGAAGCAAGTCTAAATGAGTCTCAGCGCAAACAAACAACGGCGTTATTAAAGCAGTTGATGCCGTGGCGTAAAGGCCCATTTCAGATTGGCGGTCAAATCGGCAATGATGAGTCAGGTATTAAGATTGATACCGAGTGGCATAGTGATTGGAAATGGCAACGTGTTGCGCCGCATTTGAGTAGGCTAGACGGTCGCCGCGTATTGGATGTCGGTGGCGGCTCTGGCTATCACGGTTGGCGGATGGCTGGCGCAGGGGCGGATACCGTTATTATTATTGATCCGTCATGTTTGTTTTACCATCAGTTTATGGCGATTCGTCATTTTATCGGTAGCGCGGATGCTCATGAGACGGGCCGCTATCGTACGCATTATATTCCTGTGCCACTTGAAGCATTGCCCGAGCATAGCCAACTGTTTGACACCGTATTTAGCATGGGTGTGCTCTATCATCGCCAGTCACCGTTCGAGCATTTACAACAGTTGAAAGGGCAGTTGGTCAAAGGCGGTGAGCTAGTGCTTGAGACGTTAGTTATCGAAGGCGATGCCAATACAGTCCTAGTACCGCACGACCGCTACGCGCAGATGAATAACGTGTATTTTTTACCATCGGTCGCCGCATTGATAGGCTGGCTAGAAAAAGCAGGTTTCTCAGAAGTGCGTTGTGTCGATATGGCTGTCACCTCAACGGAGGAGCAACGAAAAACCGAATGGATGACCTATCATTCGTTGACAGACTTCTTAGATCCTGATGATTATACTAAAACCATTGAGGGCTATCCTGCACCCATGCGTGCAACCTTGATTGCAAAAAAATAGCATTTATTGTATTAAAAAACAGGGAATGATGATGACGCACAAGGTCGAGTCGGCACTTCAATGGCATTGATCAGTAAGCGTCGCTCAAATCGCCAAATACCTAAGGCGGCATTGCCAATTCCCACCATCAATAAAGCATTTGCGTATTCAGCAAAAGATAATAAGACGCTCGCCCTATCAAAACTTAAATACTTTCAGCAAAATATAAATAACTGGGTCGACATTGACTCCAAGCAGCTCATCGGATCTGGAAATACGATAGGTGATTGTGAGCTGGTCAATCCAAAAACTGAAGCGTATCAACGGATGTCAGAGTATGGTTCTGCTATGCTTGGCTGGGACTTTATACCAGTAGATAAAGCGCATACGTTAGCCACGCATCTTTGCTGGTCAGGCCCTTACAACTCAAGCACGGGTTATTGGCTCATTAATAACGATAAGCCTAGCAATCCTATGCTCATTACGACAGCAGGTAATGAGTATGATGCAGGTGAGATACGCGCCGCTAACAAAGACCGCGGCATCGGTGATTGCTGGAATAGTGCGACATGGACGTGGAATGGTAAAACGTTTGTTAAAAGCGCAGAGGCGAGCACAGGATTGTGTCGCGGTTTTGCTGGTGGGGCATGGGATCTACCCACCTATGTGAGTAAAGTCATAGACAGTAATGGTAAGGCCCAATAAGAAATTTTTTGGGATTTAATGATAAAAAATGACTGATTATATCAGCCATTTTTTGAAAGCGACCTCCATGACTATTTTAAGGATAAAGCCAACAGAGCCTGCGCCAAGGGCCAAAAAGATCCAAAAGGTACCTGCGCGCCCAGCATCAGAGGTTTTAGAGATATCCCACATGATAAAGAATAAGAAAGCGATGAATATCGGCAGTAAGACGTATAAGCCCCAACTGGTGATCGTACTGGCAGCAATAGCAAACATAGCGTAATCCTATAGGTAATAACGCGTCTTCTATGGCGTAAAAGCGTCATAGAAGCGCAATATAAACCATCATTATAACGTGTAAGCAGTTGCGTATAAACGACTGCTCAGTATCGAGCAACAGGAACGCTACAATTGACAAAGTCATTCGCTCATTGATTTTATATTATTTATACCAGATTTATTTTACTAAGCATCAGCAAACGAGCGAACAAAATTTATATTAATCCCAATTATCAATATTAGTTGTCATAACGGTAAGATTTTAGGGCTAATTTTGGCGCAAATGGTGCAATAAAGCGCAAAGATTGTTATATTTACAGATTACTTATCTTTTTGCATTATTTTATCCCTGCAATGTCGGTCGGCACTATAATAAGCAGTTATCGACTGCTCGCATTCGCACCGTTTTTGTTGTTTATTTAATTGAGTTCAAATCCCTATGTCACAAGCCCAAATTGATACGCTTGCATCCCTATTCAATGATGCCATTCAAACCTTACAAGCAGATGGTACGCTACCAAGCGACTGGCAGAATAACAGTCAAATCACGCGTACGAAAGATTTAAGCCACGGTGATTTTGCCAGCAATATCGCACTGACGGCGGCCAAAGCAGCAAAGGCTAATCCGCGTCAACTCGCTGAAAAAATCGTCAGCGCGCTGCCTGAGAATCAAGACATTCGCCAAGTAGAAATCGCCGGTCCTGGGTTTATTAACGTATTTTTAAACTCAGAGGCTAAGTTTTCGGTATTAGACGATATCTTTACCTTGCAAGATCGTTTTGGTCTGAGTAATCAGTTTGATGGGCAAAAGGTACAAGTCGAGTTTGTCTCTGCCAATCCCACCTCAAGTCTGCATGTCGGTCACGGACGCGGTGCGGCGTTTGGTATGAGCGTGTCAAACTTGCTAGAAGCCATCGGTTACGACGTCACACGTGAGTATTATGTTAATGATGCGGGTCGTCAGATGGATATTTTGGCGACCAGTACCTATTTGCGTTATTTAGAATTGAATGGCGAAACGGTCACTTTCCCAGTCAATGCCTATCAAGGCGACTACGTTCGCGATATCGCACAGACATTAAAAACGCAGCATGGTGATAGCTACGTTCATCGTTTTGCCGATGTTGCCAAAGACGTACCAGAAGACGCAAAGTTTGAGATCAATGCGGATGGCGAAAAAACGCTCATTTCAGGTGACAAAGAAGCGCATATTGATGGTTTGATTGCGGGTAGCAAAGCCTTGCTTGGTGATAGCTACGCGCTATTTTTGAATGCGGCATTGAGCAGTATTTTGGCCGATATCAAAGACGATTTGAATGACTTTGGTGTGAGCTACGAGTGCTGGTTCAGTGAAAGATCGATTGATAGCGAGATTGAGCCTGTCCTACAAATACTCGATGACAAAGGTTACTTGTACGAAAAAGACGGCAACATCTGGTTCAAATCGACCGATTTTGGTGATGAAAAAGACCGCGTGGTTCGCCGTGCTAATGGTCAGTCGACGTATTTTGCCTCGGATATTGCTTATCATAAAAACAAGTTTGATCGCGGTTTTGACAAAGTGATTAACGTTTGGGGCGCAGATCACCACGGTTATGTGCCACGCGTAAAAGCGGCGCTGCTCGCGTTGGGGATTGATGCTGAACGTCTTGATGTCGTGCTCGTACAGTTTGTGGCGTTGTGGCGCGGCAGTGAAAAAGTACAAATGTCTTCACGCTCAGGTCAGTTCGTTACTTTGCGTGATTTACGTGCAGAAGTCGGCAATGATGCGGCGCGTTTTTACTATGTCGCGCGTAAGCCTGAAGTACACATTGACTTTGATTTAGAGCTTGCCAAATCACAAAGCAAAGACAATCAAGTGTATTATATTCAGTATGCGCATGCGCGTGTTTGCCGTGTATTAGAAAAACTGGCAACCTACGATTTGGCAGTAGATGATGCTGTTGGTTTGGCACATCAAGATTTGCTTAATGCGCCCAATGAAGACGAGTTGATTAAACTGTTAGCTGGTTATCCAGCGACACTATTACGTGCAGCGACTGGCTACGAGCCGCATGTCTTGACTAACTACTTAAAAGAGCTTGCTGCATTGTTCCACGGTTGGTATGACACCAATCGCATTTTGCCTGTGAGTCTCACGTCAGGTGAAACACCAAGCTCAGATGAGATGGCATTGATGCAAGCACGTTTGCGCTTGTCCAAAGCAGTTAGACAAGTATTGGCGAACGGCCTTGGTTTGCTCGGCTTGTCAGCACCTTCTGCTATGTAGTCATTTTCTAACATGTGACATGAGTATAGACAGCCAATAGCATTAATTCGATGATGACCGTTAAATTCAGTAGGGAGAACGAGATCCATGCTAGCCAAAAAACCGAAAGGCGCAACAGAAAAGCGCAAATCAAGTAGCGTATCGGGCTTATTGTGGATGTTTGTTGGGGCAGTATTGACCCTTATGATCGGGGTATTTATCTACCTTTCACCATTATTCAACTTTAGTCCCGCTGATGGTAGCGCCGAGAACGATCCTGACAGGCAGGTGCAGCCGCGCGTAGATACTGATACCGATAATGGCGATTATGAATTCTACGATATTTTGCCCAATCAAGAGATGGCAACCATTCCTGATGAAGATATCGCTGAGATTGATAACGATCAGATAGGAGATATTGGCGCGTTTGAGCCGGATGTCGTCGTGACCCAGCCGGATAGTACGGCAGCTAATGGTATAGATAATGCTGGTAGCTTTGGTAATGCGGAAAGTCCTGCAGGCGAGACCAGTGGCGGTAGTAATACTGCTGTGGGCGATGATATTGTTGTTGTTGAAGAGGACGCAACTTATGATGGCACGCCACCTGCTAACACTAGTAACTCTGCGACCCGTAACAACAATGCAGGAGCAGGTACAGCAAGTATTCAAGCTGCCAAACCTGCTGCGACCTATATTTTGCAGATCAATAGCTTTAGTGATGCAGATGAAGCAGATCGTCGCCGCGCCCAAGTATTGATGGCAGGCGTGGATGCCAGAGTGGTCAAAAATACGACAGGTAATGGCTTACCTATCTATCAGGTAATCTCGCGTCCGTTAAATAACCGTCAGGCAGTGACAACGGCACAGCAGCGCCTACAAAATAACGGTATTGACTCTATTATCGTTGAACAGCGTCGCTAAGTTAAGTTGTTTACAGTAATTGTATTTATAAAAAAAGCGTCGTCATGACGCTTTTTTTATCTCTTTAATTTATTAAGCACTCTATTATCTTTTCTCCTTAATCAAAATATTCATAAAGAGTATGGTTATGACAGCATCTCCCTCAGTAACACCGCAAGCAGGCGTTATCAAAGCATTTTTTCAAAAATACTTTATCGATGCCTTTACGGGCATGGCGTTAGGGCTATTTGTCACCTTGATTGCAGGTCTGATTATCTCGCAAATCGGTGGCTGGTTAGATTTGCCAGCATTGGTTGCGGTCGGGAAACTTGCTTCAATATTAATGGGTGCTGGTATTGGAGTAGGTATTGCTTATTATCTCAAAGCGCCAACACTCGTGATGCTTAGCTGCCTTGTAGCAGGTATGTTGGGTGCGCATTCTGAAGCACTAATGGCAGGAACGCTATTCATACCGCAAGAGAGTGGCCCTGCGACCTTTGTAGCACTGCCAGGCAACCCAATCGGGGCTTATCTGACGTCTGTATTCGCTTATCGTGCTGGTACGTGGATCGCGGGCAAGACCAAGCTCGATATTTTATTAGTGCCCTTAGCAGTGTGTGGTATCGCGCTATTGGTCTGTGCGCTGCTCAATCCGCCTGTTGTTGCGGCAGTTAATGCGATTGGGCAAGGGATTCACGCGGCAACTGAGCTACAGCCATTGCTGATGGGTATCGTGATTGCAGTCGTCGTTGGTATCTTATTGACGCTACCAACGTCGAGCGCTGCCATTTGTATTGCGATTGGCCTTGGTGGTTTGGCGGGCGGTGCCGCAGTTGTTGGCTGTGCCGCGCATATGATTGGTTTTGCCGTGGCTAGTTTTAAGGATAATGGATTCAGTGGCGTGATATCTCAAGGATTGGGAACCAGCATGCTGCAAATCCCTAATGTGCTAAAAAAGCCATTAATTCTACTACCGGCCATTATTGCGAGCGCGATCGTTGGCCCTATCGCGACTGTCGGATTTGGCTTGGCGTGTACAGCGACAGGTGCTGGTATGGGTACGGCAGGTTTGGTGGGCGTGTTTGGCGTTATTGAAGCATCACAAGAAATCATGAGTACGACCCAATTATGGACAGCGATTATCCTTCTGATGTTTGTATTGCCTGCAGTGATTGCAGGTTTAGTCGCTTATGTTATGCGCCGTATGGGCTGGCTAGTGGCTGGTGATATGAAGCTGCCCTAAAAACGGTTAAAAATTTGTATTCGTGACCATACAACAAAAAAGCCCTGCTGTTAAAAAACAGTAGGGCTTTTTTATTTAAGGAGCGTCAGTTAGTTATGGTGCGGTACTTGTTTTATCACTACGCTTGTTATTGCGTCTTGGTTTTAGTTTACGCGATAACTGAGTGATGTCGTTTATCACCTGACTATAATGTGATGGGAATACCCGCTGAATGGCATCAACCATTTTGGCATCATTACCAATTAAGCAACGCTGCTGATTGGTCGCAGTGGCATGTAAAATAATCCAAGCTGCTTCGCTGGCATCAAATTTCAACAGTTTATTGAAGCTTCTAATGGCTTTATCACCAGTAGGCATACCGACCGTACTGGTACTGTCATTGCCACGTGCGCTATTGGCAATATTGGTTTTGATACCGCCTGGATGGATACAGGTCGCTGATACACCGCATTTCTGAATGTTAAGCTCTTGACGCAGGCTTTCTGTAAAGCCGCGTACCGCAAATTTACTGGCATTATAAGCAGAATATGAAGGCTGAGCGGTCAAACCAAACAGGCTGGAAATATTGATAACATGACCATGTTCTTTAAACTGGCGGGGTTGATCGTCCTGATTATCACTCGTCACCTCGCTTTGTTTGACACTGTTTTTGATCAATGGCAAAAACGCTTTGGTGCCATAAACCACGCCCCAAAAATTGATATCCATTACCCACTCAAGCTCTTCAATACTAGCGCCCTCTATCGTCGAAGAGAAGGCCACGCCTGCATTGTTAAAGATGAAATTGACTTTGCCATGGTCGCGCATCACACTATCCGCCCACGCTTGCATAGCGTCATTGTCTGAGACATCAAGTACAGTCATGGTGACCTTAACATCATAACCAACCAGCATCTCTTTGGTTCGTGCCAGTTGTTCTACATTGATGTCTGATAGCGCCACATGACAGCCCATTTTTGCCAAGTGAAGCGCAAGCTCGCGTCCCATCCCAGAACCTGCGCCAGTAATGGCGGCGACATGATTTTGGTAATAAGGTGCAATATCATTATCTTGTTCGCTGGGTGTATAAAAGGGCAGGTGCTGGCGTAATGAGGACGCCATCGTGGTTATATTGTTAAGCATAATAAACAGTCCTTTGTATTATTCATGATGGGTATACATCGTTGCTATTTACATTAGCATGATTAATCATGAGGCTTACATGCGATTGATAAACGCTGCTGTCATTTTGTGATGAGGAGCGTCAATTATCTCTAAAGCACTATGCTGTTAAGTGTTCTTAGAATATAAAGGTTAGTCAAATTTTTGATAAATAATTTAGGCAATCGATAGACATAAAAAAAGCGCCGTGGCTTATAAGGCCAGACGCTTTTTTGAATACCTCATTACTAATAATGAGCCATCTAAGTCTCATTATGCATTAAGCAATTTTAGGTATTTTACCTTCATTGATGACTTCTGCATCAACCATCACGGTCTTGGCATTTTCCATAGAAGGTAGCTCATACATGGTCTCAAGCAGGGCGTTTTCTACGATAGAACGTAGACCGCG
This sequence comes from Psychrobacter piscatorii, assembly GCF_001444505.1. Classification (GTDB taxonomy): domain Bacteria; phylum Pseudomonadota; class Gammaproteobacteria; order Pseudomonadales; family Moraxellaceae; genus Psychrobacter; species Psychrobacter piscatorii_B. Next base: position 25,530 of record NZ_LNDJ01000067.1, read on the forward strand.
CGCGCCAGTTTTACGCTCCATAGCTTTTTTGGCGATGGCATCAAGTGCTTCATCTGTAAAGCTAATCTCAGCACCTTCCATATCGAACAAATACTTGTACTGTTTGACCAGTGCGTTCTTAGGTTCGGTAAGGATTTGGACTAAGGCTTCTTCATCAAGCTCTTTTAGCGCTGCAAGCACAGGCAGACGACCGATGAGCTCAGGAATTAAACCAAACTTGATCAAATCTTCTGGCTCAACTTCTTGTAGCAAGTCTGAGCTACGACGGCTGTCGTCTTTTGAGCTGACATCCGCGTTAAAGCCGATACCGCCTTTTTCGGTACGTTGCTGAATGACTTTATCAAGTCCTGCAAACGCGCCGCCCACGATGATCAGAATGTTACTGGTATCGACTTGGATCAGCTCTTGCTGAGGGTGCTTACGACCACCGTGCGGTGGAATCGCAGCAACGGTGCCTTCGATCAGCTTGAGTAGCGCTTGCTGCACGCCTTCGCCCGATACATCACGGGTAATCGATGGGTTATCACCTTTTTTGCTAATTTTGTCGATTTCATCAATATAAATGATGCCTTGTTCCGCTTTGGCCACATCATAATCAGACGCTTGTAGTAGCTTTTGTACGATGTTCTCAACGTCTTCACCGACATACCCTGCTTCGGTCAAGGTGGTGGCATCGGCCATTGCAAACGGCACATCAAGCAAACGAGCCAAAGTTTGTGCTAGCAATGTCTTACCAGAACCCGTTGGACCGATTAGCAAAATATTACTTTTTGCCAATTCTACCATCGCATCATCAGCGCCGATTTTGGCTTTTTTGCTGTCATTGGCGAGTGTTTGGCTAACTTTTAGACGTTTGTAATGATTGTAGACAGCGACAGACAATGCTTTTTTGGCAGCATCCTGACCGATGACATATTCGTCAAGCTTGGCACGTAGTTCTTTTGGGGTAGGGAGTTTTTTATTGACCCAAGAGGTATCTATTTCGCTGTCGTCATCACTGTATTCCGCGCTATCTGCGATTAGATCAGTACATAACTCGATACATTCATTACAGATATTGGCATCGTCAGCGGCAATCAGCTGCTGGACATCGCTTTTGGCTTTACCGCAAAACGAGCAATGCGGGGTATTATCTTCTGCCATAAAAGGCGCTCCTAAAGTTTAAAACTGGTTAGTCTATTTGCCACATATCAATCATTTTATCGGTTGAATGCTTATCCCTTTCAGTATTTGATAAGTCAGCTACGATAAGTAGAGTGCTTTGCTGTACTGCAAATAGACTATAACTATTCTTATGATGGCACTCTCAATTGAGAGGCATAGCGCTTATGCTTTGATTATAAAGAATCAGGGCGGCGCTCTAATACTTCGTCAACCAAACCGTATTCTTTGGCTTCCTCAGCATCTAACCAAAAATCGCGCTCGACGTCTTTTTCGATTTTTTCGAGTGGCTGACCAGTACGCTCAGATAGGATCTGGTTCAAGCGTGCACGAGTTTTAAGGATTTCACGAGCATTGATCTCGATATCAGTCGCTTGACCTTGCGCGCCGCCTGATGGCTGGTGAATCATCACGCGAGCATTGGCAAGTGAGTAGCGCTTGCCTTTTTGACCCGCGGCCAACAAGAATGAGCCCATGCTATAAGCACCGCCCATACAGATGGTGGATACTTCAGGTTTGATAAAGTTCATGGTATCAAAGATTGCCAAGCCTGCACTTACTGAACCGCCTGGTGAATTGATATACAAATGAATGTCTTTGTCAGGGTTTTCAGCTTCTAGAAATAGTAGCTGTGCAACGATAAGGTTAGCCATATGGTCTTCGACTTGACCTGTCAAAAAGATAACGCGCTCACGCAATAGGCGTGAAAAAATATCAAACGAGCGTTCACCGCGTGAAGACTGCTCAACCACCATTGGTACTAGCGCCGCTTGGGTGGTTTGTACTTCTTTGTGAGCGCTCATTAGCATATCAAAATGTGGGTTAGCAGTGATGCGTTCATAATCTGTCATAGAAAAGTCCTATCGATAAAGGGATAAAATAAAAAACACTTAAAATGGTTTTATTGTCTGGTATGTTTTGTGCTAATGGGTAGTTTATAGGGGGACTACGTCCACTATTCAAGCCTATAAAACCCGTTTGTACATAAAATAGATGAAAAAATGTGCTTCCTCTGTTTTTGTATTTTTTGCATGAATTGAGACGATATTAAAAAGCCGACAGTGAAAAAAGCAAGTGTCTGCTCAAGTACAGTCCGATCAGATGAATACCATAAAGGCGTTGTCTCACACAGATATCATAAAACACAGAGATCGCAAATCGTGCTCTACCTTAGTTTTTAACATAGAATACCTGATTAACCGCCTTGCAATCTACCTATCTTGCGACTCAATTGTGCAAATGTGGGTTGTCAAAAGAATCCTTAAGCGCATTCATTCATAGTTATTCTTATAAGTAGAAAGGGCAGCCTGACATAGTGTGTTAATAGTCCAAGTTTGAATGCTAAAAAATGGTGCATATTAACGAAAAACGCCACAATTTGGTGCAAATCGATATTTATCTAATGGTTATCAGCGGTAAAAGGCTGATTAAAAAATAGCTAAACCAGCTTTATCGTGTTAGTAAGAAAAAATATACAGTCAAAACCAAAGTAAAATCATTATGTTGGGTGTAATAGTGGAGTGTATGTAAGAGTGTTTGCATATGAGTTGGCATAATGCTTGTATAGACAGTGAAATTAACTGACTTTTTGGTCAGGAACCAGATTACTAGATTGTATTTAATGAGTAAAATGAGCAAATGAGTATATAAAATGAGTTGGGCTTCTTCTTTAACATTGAGTTTTGACACTGTTAAGCGCAAAGATACTGCCAAAATTGCGGCTGCTACCGCTAAGACGCGTCTGTATCATCGCAAGCATACAGGCGCTTTGATGGTACAGCGAGCTCTATATCCTGAGCCACGTGTGCAGCAAGGCATTTGCCATATATTGATGTTATATCCGCCAGCAGGTATCGCAGGCGGTGATACGCTGACGATAGAGTTGCATTTAGACAATGGCAGCCATGCTGTTATCACCACACCAGGGGCGGGCAAGTGGTATGGTAATGACGGTGTCAGCCAAACACATAAAGCTCGGTCGGACGACAACGACACGCACCAAAGTATGAGCCAAGACAAGATAGCTGCCTATGCAAGCCAACATCTGCAAGCCAAACTCGCCGCACATGTTCGCTTAGAATGGCTACCACAAGAGAGTATTATTTATAACGAAGCCAATATGCATGCAGTGAGCCGTTTTGATTTAGCTGACTCATCTAGCTTGCTGACTTGGGAGATTAGCGTATTTGGGCGGCAAGCATATGATGAACAGTTCTTGCAAGGGCGCTACCATACTGGATTAAATATCTACCGAGAAGGTAAGGTTATCGTTACTGATCGGGTCAAACAGGCTGCCCAAAGTCGCTGGTTCTCATCAAACTTGGGACTAGCAGATCAGCATATTTATGGATCGTTTTGGGCAGTGCCAAGTTTGAGCGATGTACATGACAACGCTGCACTGTCTGCCTCTCCCGCACAATCAGACGAGACAGCCTTAGTAACGATGAAGCAATCATTAACCCGCTATCTAGACAATACCGTAGCAGCATTGCGCCAAGTCATTATTCAAGCACAATTGCCTGTTTACTGCACGCATAATTGCCAAGCGATCAATATCCGCTATATTGGCTCAGATGTACGCGGTTGTTTTGAGGCGTTTTATCATCTAAGAGAAGTCTTGCGAGATCATTGGTGGCAACTTGAGCCCTGTCGTCCGCGTATTTGGGACACCTAGGTTACGATTTTTGATAACTAAGCGATACAACCTGCTGGTCTGCAATCAGTTTCATAATAAATAAAATAAGGATTTTCCATGCATCTGACGCCAACAGAAAAAGACAAGCTCATGCTATTTACCGCTGGCATGGTGGCTGAGCGCCGCAAAAACCGCGGCGTTAAGCTCAATTACCCCGAAGCCATCGCTTATATCAGTATGCTGCTGATGGAAGGGGCTAGAGATGGCAAAAGAGTGGCTGAATTAATGAGTGAAGGGGCTACTTACCTGTCTGCCGATGATGTCATGGAAGGGGTGGCAGAGATGGTCGATGAAGTGCAAATCGAGGCGACCTTCCCTGATGGGACCAAATTGGTCACGGTACACAATCCCATCGTATAGTTCTGTCTATCACTAAATGATCACTCCAAAATAAGGCGGCTCCCATGCAAGCAGGCGAATATAACATCCAAGATGGTGACATTATCCTAAACCAAGGGCGACAAGTACAGACCATCAGTGTGAGTAATACTGGCGACAGACCGATCCAAATCGGCTCGCACTATCACTTCTACGAAGTCAATGATGCGCTGAGCTTTGATAGAGAGCAAACCCGTGGGTATCGCCTAAATATCATCTCTGGAACGGCAGTCCGTTTTGAGCCGGGGCAATCGCGAGAAGTGGAGCTGGTGGCTTATGCGGGTAAGCAGGAAGTATATGGCTTTGCAGGTCGCGTTATGGGCACGGTTCAACCAGATAAGACCGATGAAAAGCAACTGGCTACTTCGCAAAAGCGGGTGAGTCGGCAGATTTATGCAGAGCATTTTGGTCCGACAACAGGGGATAAAGTGCGTCTTGCCGACACTGAGCTTTGGCTACAGGTTGAGGCTGATTTGACCAGCCATAAAGATACTGCTGTTGACCAAGCGAATACGTCACAAAGTGATGAAGGTACTAGCCGTACTACCGAGATTAAGGGTGAGGAAGTTAAGTTTGGCGGCGGCAAAGTTATCCGTGATGGTATGGGTCAAGGGCAACTGCTGGGCGCGGAAGTTGCAGATACCGTGATTACCAATGCGCTGGTTGTAGATTATACGGGTATCTACAAAGCCGATATCGGTATCAAAAATGGCCGTATCAGCGCGATCGGTAAAGCGGGCAATCCTGATATCCAGCCTGCCATCGATATTCCGATTGGCGGCGCGACCGAAATCATCGCTGGTGAAGGCAAAATCCTCACCGCAGGCGGCGTCGATAGTCATATTCACTTTATCGCGCCTCAGCAGTGTGAGACGGCACTGATGTCGGGGGTGACCACGATGCTAGGCGGTGGCACAGGCCCTGCCCAAGGTACGCTCGCGACTACTTGTACGCCGGGGGCATATCATATTGCCTCAATGCTACAATCTACCGATAGTATCCCCATGAATATTGGGCTATTGGGTAAAGGCAATGTGAGTGTGCCCACTCCAATTGCTGAGCAAATCGAAGCGGGTGCCGTGGGTCTAAAGCTACATGAAGATTGGGGTACGACGCCGCAAGCTATTGATAATTGTCTGAGCGTTGCTGACGATTATGATGTGCAAGTTGCGATTCATACTGACACGTTAAATGAAAGTGGCTATCTTGAGAGTACACTAGGCGCATTTAAAAACCGCTGTATTCATACCTTTCATACTGAAGGGGCAGGTGGTGGCCATGCGCCTGATATTCTAAAGGCCATTGGCGAGTCGCATGTGCTGCCATCTTCCACCAATCCTACTAGGCCTTATACCGTCAATACTATTGACGAGCATCTCGATATGCTCATGGTTTGTCATCATCTAAGTCCAGCTATCGCAGAGGACGTAGCATTTGCCGAAAGCCGTATTCGTCAAGAAACCATCGCGGCTGAAGACATATTGCACGATTTGGGTGCTATCTCGATGATGAGTAGCGATTCACAAGCGATGGGGCGCGTGGGTGAAGTGGTCATTCGCACATGGCAGACGGCGCACAAAATGAAAGTTCAGCGTGGTCATCTGGCTCCAGATGCGACAGCACAAACAGAGCATCAAGCGCAGCATATTACTCTGACCGACTACGATCAAAGCGCGGACAATGATAACTTTCGCATCAAACGCTATATCGCAAAATATACGATAAATCCTGCGATTACGCATGGTATTAGCGATATGGTCGGCTCCATTGAAGTGGGTAAATGGGCGGATATGGTGCTGTGGTCGCCCAAGTTTTTTGGGGTAAAACCTGAATGCATCATCAAAGGCGGCTTGATCGCTGCGGTACCGATGGGCGATATCAACGCCTCTATTCCCACCCCTCAGCCTGTGCATTATCGTCCTATGTTTGCGTCGTATCCAAAGTCAGTCGCCCAAACCAGTATCACCTTTATGTCGCAAGCCGCGATAGACAAACAAGTCGATAAGCAGCTTGGACTGACAAAAGTGATTCGGCCTGTCCACGGGATACGTGAGATTCGCAAAAGCGATATGCGCCTCAACAGCTACTGCCCAGATATGGACATCAATCCTGAGACCTACGAAGTACGTGCCGATGGCAAAACGCTTACCTGTGAGCCTGCTGAGGTACTGCCCATGGCACAGCGTTATTTTTTATTCTGATTTTTATTTTAAGATTTAAAGGCACATGACCAAAGGCTGTCTTAAAAAGCGTGACACAGGCTTATAGATAGCTGGTTTTGGCGTGATCTTCTCATTGATTGCTGACTGCCATTTTAGGCACTTTTATTATAGTCAATCCCACTTAAAAATGTTA
>NZ_LNDJ01000068.1 GCF_001444505.1 Psychrobacter piscatorii
AGCCTAACGTTTGACGTTAGGCTTTTTTATTAAATTTACCGACGATATCGGTCAGCAGTAACACTTTAACCAATCACTTGATACCTAAATCTGCTGATAAAGGCACTAAAGTAAGGCTGCCCAAGTAACTGCCGAAAATGATAGATATGTTATAGATGGCTATTGGTTCAGAAGACTTACTGCTTCAGGAAACTTGCGGAATAACCTTAATCTGTAAGCCTCGAACAAATAACCAATCAATTTATTGATGACCATATAATAAATAGTGCTTCATACCTTCCTCTGAATCTCAAACGCACACTTAAGTTTTAAAGACTGCTTAAAAATCTAGCACTGGTGTTTTAATAAAGCGAAAAAAGCATCATTTACTAGATGGTCTTCTTCATTAAAGCGAACATATATCCCTTCGCTATCTTTTGTTGCATACCAATACTCGTCATTCGCACCAACATTTATTTGGAAAAATTTGTCGCTTATGATACTACCTACAGTATAAACCGAGCCTTCTATAAAAAAATCATTGCCGCAAGTACATATTAGTTTATCTCCACTTTTAATCATATCCCTATCGTCCACGAAATTAAAAAGCAAACAAGAGTACGTAATTTTACTTTTTTACTTGCAAATGTCAATAAATGAATATAATACTTTCTCGTCAATTACAAAAGAACACATGAATCACTATTCGATCAAAAGAATATAGAAGCACTAAATATCTTTTAAGTGTTTAAAAACAGGCTTTTTATAAAATCTAACCATTCATCGTTCAACGACAGTAAAAATATATACCGTTCTACTTAAAACCTCAAATGCTCCTATATGGGAGAACTAGATTGCCATTACCCCTTTAAAAAAGATCAGCACGTCACTTCAAGCTCTATTCTGACGCTCCAAGCCTATAGTCAACCCACTAAAAAAGCGTTACAGCGTTAACCTCGCTTGAAGTATGACGTATACATCTGCACTCGGTTGCCTTGTACCACTCTTAAATTGGATCAACTATATTGACTCATTTTCAAGCAGCATAAAAACATAAAAAAAAGCCTAACGTTTGACGTTAGGCTTTTTAAGGTATTTAACTGACTAAAATGAGACTATTATTTATATGGATTTTCTTTTAACCATTGTTGATTAATGATTTTGAGCTCATGCAGCTCATGATCCATAATCTCTTTACTCTTACCAGGGTTTTTCATTGACGCATAGCCATACATTGCGCCGCCAAGAACCGTCCAACCAAGGAATATCCACCACTCGATAGGAACTAGGGCTGATGGCATACCTGGAAGATAAAGCGCCAACATACCAAGACTTAAGATAATAGTGATGATACCAACCAACTTACCTGCTGGTACTCTAAATGGACGTACCATATCAGGCTCACGGTAGCGTAGCACTAAAAATGACAATGCAACACAAGTATAAGCGATAACGATACCAAAGCCGCCCGCATCAACAATCCACACGAGCATTTTGCGACCAAATAATGGCGCTAGTGTTGCAAGGCCACCGATCAACAAGATCGCATTGACTGGGGTGTTGTATTTAGGATGTAGCTTGCACAAGAACTGTGGCAACATGTGCGTTTTACCCATGGCGTACAATAAGCGACTGCCACCAATAAGAAACGCGTTCCAGCTTGATAAAATACCCAGTACACCGCCGATAACCAGCAGCGTACCTGCCCATTTGCCATTCCATGCGTTGGTCATCGCATCAGCGGTTGCCAATGTCGAATCTTGCGCTTGTAATAGTGGCAAGGTTTTGCCCACACTCCAAGCGACAGCCACGTACCAAAGCACAGCGATAATAATAGAGACAATCAAAAATTTGCCGATATTTGGACGCGTTAGGTTGATTTCTTCTGCGGCTTGTGGAATCACATCGAAGCCCACGAATAAAAACGGTACCATTACCATCACGGTCATGATGCCGCCCATACCACCGATAAAGTTTGGTGCTTGTACTGAGTTGGAGGTTTCAGGATTGAATAATAACGCACCAACGAATAGTAAGATACCGACGCAGAAAATACCGACAACGGCCAACTTTTGGAACCAGGCACTGACTTCCATACCGCGTATATTGAGCCAGGTGACAATGATGGAGCCAAGCATACCGACAGCTACCCACGTGGCATAAACATCCCAGCCTGCGATATTCCAAAGATAGCCTTGACTATAATTGGGAATAACATATTCGACAACGGTTGGCAGTGCCACCGCCTCAAAGGCAACGACGGAAAAATAACCAAATAAAATACTCCATGAGCAGATAAAGGATATATTTACCCCCAGTGCACGGTGTGTATACGTGTGCTCGCCTCCTGTGATAGGCATGGATGCCGCCAATTCAGCATAGGTCACACCAATCAAAACCACCACAAGACCGCCAATTAAGAATGCACTGATTGCGCCCCAGATGCCTGCCGAGATAATCCAACCACCCGCTAGTACGACCCAACCCCAACCAACCATCGCACCGAATGCCAGCGCAATGATATCGAACACACCTAACGTTTTCTTTAATTCAGACATAACCTACTCCTTGTCTGTGTGTCATCCGTGTGAACCTTTTATGGTTACACTATTTCTGTTTAATGAGATATCACTCATCATATTTACTATATATCGTTTCCGCCAAAGAAAGCCGATTGCTCGTTGTTTGATATTCACATAGCAAAAACGGCGCTTTGACTTGCAAGGCGCCGTTTAAAATCACACTCCATGTGAGTGTCATAAGGGCAACCTTGCCGTTATCTTCACTATAACTTTTCAATCAAAATCAATGTTTGATTAGAAGCGATCCATCGCTAAATTTTATGACACTCGATAACTATTAAGCTGCAAGGATACCTTTAATGATATCAAGACCTTCTTGTAGCACGTCGTCTTCAACTGTTAATGGCACCATCACACGAATGGCATTGCCATACATACCACAAGACGCTAGTAGCAAGCCTTGCTCAAATGCTTTTGCTTTTAAGTTGGCTGCTGCTGCTGCATCAGGTTTGCCTTCGCTATCGATTAGCTCAAACGCTAGCATCGCGCCTTTATGACGGATATGACCGATGCTGCTTAGGTTTAAGCCTTTCAAAAATGAAGCAATGGTATCGCCAATCTCGACACTACGCTCCAGTAAGTTTTCTTCTTCGATCACTTCCATGACAGCAAGCGCAGCCACACAGGCGAGCGGGTTACCAGAGTAAGTGCCACCTAAGCCGCCGACTTGCGGCGCATCCATGATATCAGCACGGCCGATGACCGCAGAGATAGGATAACCACCCGCCAAGCTCTTTGCAGCAGTCATCAAATCAGGCTCAACACCTAACTGTTCAGTGGCGAACAATGTCCCTGTACGCGCAAAACCACACTGTACTTCGTCAAAAATAAGCACGATGCCATGCTCATCACAGATCTCGCGTAGTGCTTTGGCAAATGATGGCGTTACCTGATGGAAACCACCCTCGCCTTGGACTGGCTCAACAATCATCGCCGCCACTTCACTCGGATCGATATCTGCTTGGAAGATCATATCAAGGCTGTGTAGCGCTTGTGCTTCGGTCACATTCAGCTCTTCTGCAGGGAACAATGCATGGAACACAGGTCCTGGCATTGGGCCGAAGTTCTTTTTGTATGGGAGTACTTTGCCTGTTAGGCTCATACACATCATGGTGCGACCATGCCAGCCACCAACAAAAGAGATCACACCTGGACGACGGGTTTTAGCACGTGCAATCTTGATGCAGTTTTCTACCGCTTCTGCGCCAGTGGTCAAAAAGAACGCTTTTTTATCGCCGCTGATCGGTGCTTTTTCACACAGCTTTTCTGCCAAATCCACATAGCACTCATAGTTGATCATTTGCGCCGCAGTGTGCGTAAATTTGTCGAGCTGCTCATGCACACGCTGAGTGATTTTTGGATGGCTGTGACCGGTGTTCAATACTGAGATACCACCGACAAAGTCGATATAACGCTTGCCTTCAATGTCCCAAATCTCTGAGTTCTTTGCTTTTTCTGCAAAGATAGGAAAGGCAACCCCAAGTCCTGTTGGTAAAACAGCTTTGCGGCGCTCAAGTAATGACTGATTGGTAGTCATGGGAATGTCCTTTTCTGTGTTCGTAACATAAATGCCATCTAGTGATTGGCGGTTCATTTGAGACTTAGTGATATCAAACGGTGCTTGTCTGAGATAAAACACCGTTCGATATCTAAAATGTTTCGTTAAGTTTTTTGTTAAACGAATGTTCTGCTAAATGCTAGCCGAGTTATTTATTAGCTGATGTCAGAACACCAGTATTTAGTCGTAATATAGTCTTCGATACCATATTTTGAACCTTCACGACCAAAGCCAGACTGTTTCACGCCGCCAAATGGGGCAACTTCTGTAGAAATCAAACCCGTGTTATGGCCGATCATGCCGTACTCTAACCCTTCAGTTACGCGCCATGAGCGTGCATAGTCGCTACTATAGAAGTAAGCGGCCAAGCCATAAATGGTATCGTTGGCAGCACGAATCACTTCTGCTTCGTCTTTGAAGGTAAATATGGTCGCAATTGGTCCAAAGATTTCTTCAGAGGCGATATCCATATCACTGCTGATATCGGTAATAACGGTTGGGTTATAAGTCAGCTCTGAGGCGTCATTGACACTACCGCCCGTGACCAATTTGGCACCTTTATCTAAGGCGTCTTTTAGCAGGGCTTGTACTTTATCTAACGCTTTTTTGTTGATAAGCGGGCCAATATCCACGCCTTCTTCTAAGCCGTTACCCACTTTTAGTTCAGCGACTTTTTTGACAAAGACGTCTAGGAACTTATCTTTGATGCTGTCTTGAACGTAGACACGGTTGGCGCACACACAGGTCTGACCCGCATTGCGATATTTGGAAGCGATAAGGCCTGCAGCAGCTTTCTCTAAATCTGCATCATCAAAAACGATAAATGGCGCGTTGCCACCTAGCTCGAGTGATAGCTTTTTAATAGTCGGCGCGCATTGCGCCATTAGCGTACGACCGACTTCTGTCGAGCCGGTGAACGACAGCTTATGAATACGTGCATCATCCGTTAGGATTTCACCAATGGTTGATGATTTGCCCGTTACAATCTGGAGCACGCCTGCAGGAATGCCCGCTTGCTCTGCCAAAGCGCCCAACGCCAATGCTGAGAATGGCGTTTCGGTGGCTGGTTTGACGATAATCGTACAGCCTGCTGCCATCGCTGGAGCGACTTTGCGCGTGATCATCGCCGCTGGAAAGTTCCAAGGGGTAATAGCGGCACAAACACCGACAGGCTGCTTGAGCACGACGTGACGTAATTGCGCACTATTGGCAGGAATGACATCGCCATAAACGCGCTTGCCTTCTTCGGCGAACCAGCGAATAAAGCTATTGGCATAACCGATTTCGCCGCGTGACTCAGTGAGCGGCTTGCCTTGCTCAGCGGTCATGATGATCGCAAGATCTTCTTTATTGGCATCAATGAGATCCGCCCACTTTTGCAACAGCTCTGCACGCTCTTTAGCTGTCTTGGCCGCCCAAGCAACTTGCGCATCATGAGCATAGGCAACGGCGTCATTGACATCTTCTGTCGTAAGGCTTGGTACAGTACCAATGAGCTCACCGTTAAAAGGATTGTCCACATCGAGGGTTTCATTGTCACTGGAGACATGCCAGCCGTCTTTAACGAAGCAAGATTGTTTGAGTAGGTATGGATTGGATAACTGTAGCGTATTTGACATGTTGACGCTCCTTGTCATATAGGTATGTTTATAAGAGTGGATATAATAGTAATCATGAGATAATGATTGATAATTGTTTTTTTGTTCAATATACTGAACATGTATTCTATATACGAGACATCATTATAAGAACGATATGTCGCGATTTGCAACCCTTAATCGCATTATTTTGACAATTATCTTGTACTCCCTTATTTTATTTCACTTTATAGGTTATTTATGAGCTCGACTGCCGTACCTGCGCTAGACAAAACCTTTCAGATTTTGGACTTGATTACCGATAGCGCCCAGCCGCTAACAGCCGCTCATATTGCCAAAGAATTGGGGCTTCCTCGCAGCTCTACGCACAATATTTTGCAAAGTTTGCTGACCAAGCACGTCATTTATAAAGATCCTGAAAGCCGCTTTTATTTGGGCTCATATCTAATGTATTGGGCGGGAAAGTACGAGCAGCAGCAAGGCGTTGTACGATTGTTTAAAGATTTGATCGTGCAGTATCCGGTGCTACTGCAACACACGGTGACGTTGTCAAAACTGGATTTGGGAGAAGTGGTGTTTTTGGCGTGTCATGAATCACTTGCCCCGCTTGGTTTTACCTTTCGTGCAGGCGTGCGCGTGCCTGCGGTATTTTCGGCGACAGGCAAAGCCATGCTATCCACATTGTCGATGGATAGCATAAAGTCACTGTATAAAGAGAAGTTCCCCACACCCATGACCCAACATGGCGTCAAAAACTTTGCGGATTTATCCACTGAGCTTGCGGCGATTCAGGAAAGTCGAGTGTCGCTCGATAATGGGCAGTTGCGTGATGGGATGTACTGCCTAGGTACTTATATTCGTAATGCATCCGGCACGGCGGTCGCTGGCATGGCAGTGAGTTTTCTGCAAGGAGAGTATGAGTCTAAACGGGCTGAGGTCAGTGCGGTATTGATTGAATTGGCTGAACAAATTGAGCAGCATTTGGGCTTTATGGCTGACTCATAATTGATTGCTTATGTGACGTAGTTGCAGGATTCATTATCATGAACGGCTAATATGGGCGCGATACCGATATCGGTGGCAGCGGTAACCTCTAAACCCAATGCTGCTGGTGCTTTTAACAATTCCACCATACGCTCTGGTATCTCTAAAGGCTCATGCATCTTGCCGTAAGTAAAATACGGCAACGGTCTATACAGACTTAGGTTTTCATGGCTATATATTTTCATGCTCAACATTCCTTGTTTGAGATTAGCTTTTGTATAGCATCCTTTAAACGGTTTACTTTTCTAACTGGTGGGCCACTTACTTGATCTTGCAGATGGCCATTTATAAATACTACTCTATACGATACCGTCGGCTTTTAGCTTGGCGATTATCTCGCTGTCGTAGCCTAAATCAGCAAGCGTACTATCGGTATGCTCGCTCAAACGCGGTGGCGGTGTGCGATAGCTGACAGGTGATGCCGATAATTTGATGGGATTGCCAAGGGCGCGAACGGGGCTGCCTTGAGTCGCAAAATCTACAATCATCTCGCGAGCTGAGACTTGTGGCATCGCCAAAGCTTCGGCGACGTTATGAATCGCACCGCAAGGTACGCCCACCTGATCCAAAGCTGCAAGCCAGTAAGCACGTGGCTGTTTGGCAAATATTTTAGTCAGCTCAGCACAAAGCAGCCCACGATTGGCAACGCGATTAGGATTGGTCGCAAAACGCGTATCAAGATGCCAATCAACTGACAATACCTCACACAGTTTGGCAAACTGATGGTCATTGCCGCAAGCTAAAATAAAGTGCGCCTCCCCTTTAGCCGCAAATACTTGATAAGGCACAATGTTGGGATGCTGATTGCCCAGTCTTGGTGGAATCTTATCTGAAGCCAAATGATTCATGCCGACATTGGCCAGCATAGACAGCGCACTGTCGAGCAATGCGACATCCACGTGTTGACCAACGCCAGTATGTTGACGCGCCAATAGCGCCGCTTGGATACCAATCGTCAGCTGCAAACCTGCAAATAAATCAATCACTGCGACGCCAACTTTGTGTGGTTCACCATCGCTAGGGCCTGTAATACTCATCAAACCTGACAACCCTTGAATAATATAATCGTAACCGGGACGCTTGGCATCTGGTCCTGTCTGCCCAAACCCTGTCAAAGACGCATAAATCAGGCGCGGATTGTCTTGTTTTAGGCTGTCGTAATCTAAACCGTATTTTTTGAGACCACCGACTTTGAAATTCTCTACCAAAATATCACTGTCGGCGATGAGCTGTTTGATTATGGTCTGCCCTGCTGGCGTGGTGATGTCTACCGTGAGCGATTTTTTGTTGCGGTTGATGGTAGCGTAATAAGCGGAGGTGTCATCGCTGAATGTTGGCGGTGCCCAGTGGCGCGTCTCATCACCGATATGTGGACGCTCAACTTTGATGACGTCTGCACCCAGATCAGCGAGCACTTGCGTACAAGAGGGACCTGCCAACACTCTTGATAAATCGAGCACCTTAATACCCTGCAATGCACCTTTTGGTATATCCGTCATATCAGTTATATCTGCCATGAAATTCCCTTACTCTGTGGCGTATTCTTCGATTTTCTGATTAGAAAATTGCTATTCATCATTTAGTTTTTTGCGTTGTTTAATGACACACTGTTAAATAAATGGTGAGTAACAACTGAAAAACGTACGCCACTGTCGATACTCTTTTTGATAAAAAGCCAAGCAGTAACGTACGTCATGAAGTACAACTTTGTTAAATATTCTTAGCTAAAAATATTTAAAAGAACGCCTGAATGCCTGTCTGTGCACGGCCCAAGATAAGCGCATGAATATCATGCGTGCCCTCGTAAGTATTGACGGCTTCCAAGTTCATCACGTGACGGATGATATGGAACTCATCAGAGATGCCATTACCACCATGCATATCGCGGGCAATACGAGCGATATCGAGCGCTTTACCGCAGTTGTTACGCTTAATCATGGAGATCATCTCAGGTGCAGCGTTGTCTTCATCCATCAAACGACCGACACGTAGCGCGGCTTGTAGACCTAGACTGATTTCTGTTTGCATATTGGCAAGCTTTAATTGCACCAGTTGGGTGGCTGCAAGCGGACGACCAAACTGCTTACGATCGAGCGTGTATTGACGCGCCGCTTTCCAGCAAAACTCTGCCGCGCCCATACTGCCCCAAGCGATACCATAACGCGCTTTATTTAAGCAGCCAAACGGCCCTTTTAGACCGCGGATATCTGGGAAAGCATTGGCTTCAGGAACGAACACTTTGTCCATGACGATTTCACCGGTGACCGAGGCGCGTAGTGAGAACTTGCCTTCGATTTTCGGCGCAGATAGGCCTTTCATGCCTTTTTCTAAGACAAAACCACGAATCTCGCCTGCATCATCTTTTGCCCAGACCACAAACACATCCGCGATAGGACTGTTGGTAATCCACATTTTATTACCCGTCAGCTCATAACCACCATCAACGGCGCGCGCACGCGTTGACATTGAGGCAGGATCAGAACCTGAATCAGGCTCAGTCAGACCAAAGCAGCCGACGTACTCACCTGTAGCAAGTTTTGGCAGATACTTTTCTCTTTGCTCTTCAGTACCATACGCCCAGATCGGATGCATCACTAGGCTTGACTGCACACTCATCGCTGAACGGTAGCCCGAATCAACCGCCTCCACTTCCTTGGCAATCAGACCGTAAGCGACACTGGACAAACCCGCACAACCGTAACCTTCAATGGTCACGCCAAGCAGACCCATCTCACCCATTTGACGCATGATATTACGATCAAAATGCTCATTACGGTTGGCCTCGATAATGCCGGGCATCAATTCCTTTTGAAAAAATTGACGGGCACTGTCAGTGACCATACGCTCTTCTTCAGTGAGCTGGTCGCGTAATAAGAAAGGATCTTCCCAATCAAAGCGTGGGCTAGTAGATGTTGCCATGTGTCTCTCCTTGATATCAGTCATCCTGACTGACGAATAGTGGTTGATACATCATTTGGTTTAACAAGTTATTGACTTTGTTATTCCGCTGTGCGAAACTTTGTTTCATATTATAAAACTATTTAAACAAACTTTCGCTGCGCTGTAAACCTTTATCAAAAAAAGATGAGTATAAAATGACGAAACCCTTATCAACAGCTACTCCGCTACTCGAACGCATGCATGCAACAATGAGTCAAAATAAGAAAGAGAATGACCGACAGTTTGTGACGGCACTAGGTCGTGGATTGGTTATACTGGCTGCCTTTGAACACCATGAGCGCCTTACCCATCAGCAACTATGTCAGATGACCAAATTGCCAAAAGCGACCATTAGTCGCCTGATTCATACCTTGACCACGCTTGGGTTTTTGCGTACTAATGAGCACGGACAGTATCAACTGGGCAGTAGTGCAGTACGTCTCAGTGCGACCGCATGGAGTCGTCATGACATGGTGGCCTATGCTGAGCCACTATTACGGCAGTTCGCTAGCGAAAATGAGGTATCGGTAAATCTAGCGACCGAAGTTGAAGGAGAGATGCGCTATCACGCCTGCTGCCGTAGCCCCGCTCGCCTATCGGTCAACCTGCAAGTCGGCTCAGCGGTACCGGTGGCACGTACTGCCATTGGGCGAGCGTTTTATGCAGCAAGCTCACGGGCAAGGCAGGCGGTCATTATTAACAATTTAAAAGAAAGTTTGTCTAATGAAGCGTTTACTCATGCAAAAAGCGCCCTAGCCTGCGCGGCAGAGCACTATGAGCAGTACGGCTATACCGTCTCTGATGGGGAGTTCTCTACTGATATCTTGGCGGTCGCAGTTGGGGTATACGATGTCGCCACGGGGCAATATGCTTATTCGCTCAATGCCAGTGTGCCAAGTGCTAATTGGGAGGCGGACGACTATGCGGCAATCATAGTGCCAAAATTGCAGGCATTGGCGGAGCGGATTGGCGGTGGTGATGCGTAAAAGTAAGCGACTGTCACTTCAAGCTTCATCACCATTATAAATGGCTATAAACAGCACGCGCAGTTGCGTTTGGTTTTTGGCATTTGACCGATACCAGGGTTAAAAGTATTGGTAGGATCTAGGCGCTCATAAAATTGCTGCAAATCAGGTTCGGCTTCATATAAGTGGCCGACATTATGCTCAGCAGGGTATTTGGCACCGCGCTTGTTTAATAGCTCAAGCATCATCTTTTTGATCTGCTTGGCATCACTGCCCTTTTTTAAAATATAATCTTGATGAAACACATAACAAAAAAAGTGACCGTAATACAGCTTTTTTTCTAAGTGCTGAGTGATGCTCTCAGGCAAATTTTCCAGCCAATCAAGCGTGTTACGCGGGATAGCAATATCGAACGCCAGTATCTCTCCGGCGGTCTCTTCATGCATGACTTCATAACGTATGGCGGCCCCTGCGGCAGCAAAGCGATGCAAAAAGGCGCTGTCTGACTCAGCTTGCGTGCAGGTAAAATAACTGCCCGTTTCTGAATCTGCAAAAAACGACTCTAAAAAAGATTGCGCCTCATAGATGCCCTCATCGCTCATTTTGATAATCAGGTGATGCTCATACTGGTTGCGGTACTCAAGCATGCGCTTGGGCAAATGCTGCGGCAATACTTGGGCGATCATTTGCATGACTTTATCGGTCAAATGATTGGGCACCCATGACCATTTACTCAGTTTGGCATCAATACTGCCTTTGATAGAAAACAGCTTAGGTAAAGCATTGGTACCCAAATGCTTGATGCTCAAAAAGGTATCTTTGCCGTACTTGGCAGACACATCAAATATATCGCGGTGCATATATTCGCCCACTTCAGGGACGTTTTTAAAGCTCGATAGTATTTGTCGTCTCAGTAGTGCCAACTCCTGCACACTATTGCTACCGACATAAAAGGTTTGCTCTTTGGTCGCGGTGGGATACGTATCCAGGCGAACGGCAAAAACGGCCAACTTGCCTGCACAGCCACTGGCTTCATACAGCCTGCGCTTATCCGCATTAAAGCGGCTCGGCGTGTCGGCATTGATATCCTGTATTCGGGCGACATACTCTTTGTCTGAGGCCAGTTTGTTGCTTTGGGATAACTGTGACTTGTCAAAATAGCCGTTTTGTAAATTGGTGAGGATTTCTTCGGGCGTATCGCCCAAATCGACCTCTAAATGATTCACCAGTACCAGCTGACCGTGTTCATTAATCTGAGCAAACAGCGACAGCTCTGTGTAAGCAGGGCCTCGTTTGACCAGCGCGCCGCCTGAATTATTGGAGACACCACCGACGATTGACGCGCCCAAAGTCGATGAGCCAATCACCGAGTGCGGCGCTCGATTGACCGCTTTTAACTCGTTTTGCAGTTGATGCAAAGTCGTACCCGGTAGGCTGATAATTTGCTCATTATCATTGATCAAATACAGCTTATTTATCGCCAGCGTATTGATGACCACCACGGGTCTATCGTAGTCATCACCGCTGGGCGTTGAGCCTTCTGTCAGACCTGTTTTGGCCGCTTGCATAATGATAATACAGTTGCCCTCAACACACACTTCCAGACATTGCCAAATCTCCAGCAGCGTTTGCGGAAACAACACTGCCAGCGCGCTACCGCCGCCTGAGCGCCAGCCCATGCGGTAGTGCTCATTTTTTGCTGGATCTGCCTGTATATTGGCAGCACCCAGTATTTTGGTCAATTTAACCAACACCTGATCTGATGGTAGCTGGCTTGTATAGGAGGCGGTCGATCGATAACGGTTCATTACTTGCTCTTTTTTTTGCTGTGCATTCATAAGGTTAGCGGTCCTTGAAAGCCAAAGAGA
Organism: Psychrobacter piscatorii; assembly: GCF_001444505.1. Classification (GTDB taxonomy): domain Bacteria; phylum Pseudomonadota; class Gammaproteobacteria; order Pseudomonadales; family Moraxellaceae; genus Psychrobacter; species Psychrobacter piscatorii_B. The sequence continues at coordinate 12,535 of NZ_LNDJ01000068.1, forward strand.
TAAATGGCTGCCATAACGATGATGCCACTGAACAACACATAATAGATGGTTGGTAAGATGGTGCGTCTCAGCGTCGCGCCCTCCATCCCAAGCAGCCCAACGGTTGCTGATGCGGCCACCACATTGTGAATGGCAATCATGTTACCCGCCGCGGCGCCAACCGCTTGTGCTGCGATGATGAGTGAGGGCGAGATGTGCAAGCTCATGGCCGCTTCATACTGGAACTGGCTGAACATCATGTTTGACACGGTATTCGAGCCTGCGATAAACGCACCTAGGGCACCGATGGTTGAGCTGATCAGCGGAAAGGCGCTGCCAAACGTGCCTGCAAACAACTCAGCACTGGCAACTGGCATACTCGCGACATCGGATAGATTGACCCCAGAGTTGATAAAAATCCGAACCATAGGGATGGTAAAAATAAGCACAAACCCAGCGCTTAAGACGGTTTTGCTTGATTCGCTCAAAGCATCACCCAGCGCACGCGTTGGATTTTTAGTTTGTACAAAAGCCGCGATTAAGGCGCTGATTAACAACAGGCCGCCGGGCAAATATAAAGGACTAAAACCTGCACTGATATCGGCCTCGCCCAAAATCGTATTAAAGTCTAGCGTGGCGCTGCTGAGCAAGTCCTTAAAGTCAGCAAACATTCTCGAACACACTAGTAGCAGCGCCACTAGCAAGTAAGGAAACCATGCCATCAGCGTAGACATAGTCTTGCCTGCTGGGGTGGCCACATCTTCTTTGCTGACCACCAGTTTACCCATCCAATCGCTTGGCCAGCTGCTTTTGGCTTCAAAGTCCCACGTGGTCTTTGGTACCAAAAATCCTTTTTTAGCCGCCTGAATGACAATCGCCACACTGACCAGTCCACCAATCAACGATGGAAATTCAGGACCCAAGAAAATACCCGTTAAAGCGTAAGGTACAGTGAAGGCCAACCCTGCAAAGATGGCAAAGGGCCAAATGGCTAAGCCTTCTTTCCAGCTTTTATTTTTACCAAAAAAGCGAGTGAGCATCATCACCATCAGCAGCGGCATAAACGTCCCAATCACACCGTGAATGATCGCCACTTGGGTGGTAATCAGTTGTAAAAACTCTTCCCATTGCATGCCTTCTTGCGCCAGCAGCGCACTGATGGCCACGGTATCTAGACCCTTATTCACCCCAATGACAATCGGCGTACCGACCGCCCCGAACGATACGGGCGTGCTTTGGATCATCATCCCCATAAGCACCGCACCCAATGCAGGGAACCCTATCGCGACCAGTAGCGGTGCCGCAATTGCAGCCGGTGTGCCAAAGCCTGCCGCACCTTCAAGAAACGTTCCAAAACACCATGCAATGATGATGGCTTGCACTCGGCGGTCAGGCGATACGTTGATAAAACCTGCGCGAATCACTGCAATAGCGCCCGTGTGTTTTAGAGTATTTAATAAGAACAGGGCACCAAATACGATCCACAATACCGATATCGTAATCACAGTCCCCTGAAGAATAGAGGACGACACGCGGTTAAACGTCATGTCCCAAATAAAAAGTGCGAGCGCGGCAGTCACCGCCAAAATGATCGGCATGGTTTTTTTGGCCGACCATTGTAGACCAATAAGAAATACGCCACTGAGTATGATTGGCAATAGGGCAAGTAGCCCATAGACAGTCTGATTCAAAATTCCCTCTCCCTGTTATTGTCTGTGCATCCTTGAACACCACTCTTAAACGCCGCCCTTAAACACAGTCTTTACATACAGCCACTCAATCGCTCAGATTAACAGCCTCATTGTGCTTAGAGTAGAATTCACACACTCTACGCTTTACAAGTGCAAAGATAAACAGCATGATCAGACAAGGTTATTTTCCTTTTTTGCTATAATGCGAAATATATTACCTGATTAGAGAATCGGTATGATTAAAGCTGATGACATGGTTTTGTTTGTTTTGGTGGTCGATGAAGGCTCTTTTTCCAAAGTTGCTGACAAACTGGCGCTGACCAATTCTGTAGTGAGCAAACGTATCGCGCGCCTAGAAGCCAACTTAAATGCACAATTGCTCTACCGAACCACCCGAAAACTCAGCTTGACAGATGCCGGCCGAACGCTGTATCACAAAGCCAAATTGGCTCAGCTTGCCTTTCAAGAAGCGGAAAATGCTGTCATCGGCTATGGCGAAAACATGAAAGGCTATATCCGCGTCACCGCCCCTGTGGTCTCTTCTGACTTACTACTCAGCACGGCTATCGCTGAATTTTGTAAAAAATATCCTGAGATAACCGTAGAGCTATACATCACCAACCGTTTGATTGATTTGGTCGAAGATGGCTTTGATTTGGCCATCCGAACGGCGGAGCTTGAAGACTCCTCCTTGATTGTCAAACGCCTGATAGACAGTCAATGGGTGATTTGCGCCACCCAAAATTACCTCAACAAATATGGTACGCCGCAAACCCCCTTCCAACTGCAAAATCATGATTGCCTGATTTATAAATTTGACAATACCAGCAGCGACTTGTGGCCATTATTTGAAGACGGCGCGGAGCTGCTGTTGCCTGTATATGGGCGCTTTTATAGCAATCATTTAAGCGCCATCAAGCACGCCGCGCTTAGTGATTTGGGCATTGCTTTTTTGCCGCAAGCCTTGGTCTATAACGCGTTACAAGAGCAGCGCCTCACGCAGATTTTGCAGCCCTTTACCCGTAAGCGCATGGGCATGTACGCGGTGTATCCTAAAGCGCGCCAGCCTGACCAAAAGCTCAAATTATTGGTTGCTTATTTGCAAGCGTGCTTAGAGAAAAAAGAAGCGTATTATTGTTAGGGCGTGTCCAAAGTATAAAAAAAGCCACACATTTGGATGGCTTGTTTGGTGTTTCTTTTTGGGCGTTATGAGTCGGTGTTTTGCGTAATGATTTGCTGCGCCAGTGTGCGTAAGTCATCCGCCATATAATCGGGCGTTGGTACGTGGTTGGCAAGCAATAACGCATTGTGCGGACGCAATAAAAACGCGCCCTGACAGCCTGCCGCTTGCGCGCCTATTGTGTCCCACAGATGGCACGCGACCAAACACAGCTCGGATGTGGACACGGACAGTGCCTCGGCGACCAGATTGTAAGTCGCGGGTGCGGGTTTAAACTGACGCACCGCCTCAATATGAAATGAGCGCTCAAAAAAGTCGCTCAGCCCCGCTTTTTCTAGCGGTGTCGGTGACTCGCTGGATTCTGAATTGGTCAAGGTCACCAGTCGAAAGCCTGCCTCCTTAAGCAGCGTCAGCGCGGGCACGACATCGGCATACGCTGGCATCTTGCCCATGCGCGTCTTTAGCTCGTCAATATTGGCATCGGCAATCTCAACGCCATGAATATCAGCAACCATCCGCAGCGCGCCAACCCCAATCTCACCAAACGGCGTATACAGTCCTGATAAGGTCAAGGTCTGCGAGTACAGCACCAGCTGGGCGAACCATTCGCGCAGTATGCTGCCATCATTAAAAAGGCGGCTAAATAAAGGCGTAAGGGTGCTGATATCGAGCAAGGTTTCATTGACATCAAAGACGAGAATCGGGCGGGTGTCGGTGGGCATGCGTTTTCCTATTATTATTGTTATTGTGGTTTTGGGTTAGGTTAGCATGGATGATGCCTACGTGTTTGTAGCGTTTACCCACACCGCATCATGCCCGACAAAATATGTATGATGGTCCGCCACTTCTATGTTATAGACATGGTCTTCATAAGGATTGGGGCAGACATCGTTATAGCGTCGCATCTGCTCGTGAATACTATCTTCTGATAATCCTGTTGCATCACCATATTTATCAATAGTATATAGCGCTATTTCATGAGACTTTTTATTGGTAATCTTATTTTCTCTTACTATCCTACCTTCATACATTAACGGAGCGTTTACAAACTCAATATAACGCTCTAAAGAATGAGCGGACGGAGTCATATCTTGAACTAAGCGGACATTCAATGTTTTATAAAGATCAGAGTCTATAATAAAGGGTGCCTTTTCATTGATAAGCAACTTGGCATCAGAAGTTTGCAGATTGACGGTTTTGATTTCTTCTTTGAACGCTTCTTCTGTATTGGCTAAACTGACAAATTGATAGCCATTATCCGTAAATTTCACAAACTGAACCAGACCATCTGTCTCCCATAAGTCATGTTCCTCAATACTTTGAGTATACGCTGTACCTTCGGGGAAGTTCGGTAAGGTGCGTACAGGGATAAACGAATAATCATCAAGCGCAATCGTATCGCCATGAGCAGAGGTTAGATATCCAGCTGGTAAACGCTCCGCCGATAGCCATTCACCTTCCGTATCTTCAGGCTGGCGAGTTACCCAAAATGGGTGGTTACTGGTACATAAGATATAATTGCTACCCTTTTCACCTTGCTTGGCTACCGTTTCGTTAAAGTATTCAACTTTAAAGACTCTTTTCTTATTGGGTGATTTAAAGGTACTGAGTACGGGCTTATACTCGATATCACCGACCCCACCTTCGGGCTTAGATAGCACCATATCACCGACTTTGATGTCCTGAATCGGTACTAGTCCTTTATCCGTATGAACGAGCGTTCCTGCGACGAAGCCTGTGTTATTCATTAATTTTCCTTTTTTGTCATTGATGAGGTTGGTTATTTCAACTCGCATCATGTACCCATAGTCCTGCGCGACCAATGAAGTAGGTATGGTTGTCTGCCACCTCAAAGTTATAGACGGTTGCCTGATATAAAATGTGTTCACCTTGCGCGTTGGGCAATTGATTGAACATCCGCATGGTGCCTCCATTATCTTCAATATGTTGGCCCAAATAGCCTTTCTCCTGATAAAAGCTAATGTCATCAACATATCCCATACCCTTATATTCTACTTCAATGTAGTCGAGCATATGCGCTTCGGCATCTTGTACATAATCATCGTAGTAGTCTTCATGATAGTGATTTTGATACCAGTAATAATTTGGATTGAATTCTAGATTATCATTAGCGACTTGATAGGTAGGTTGTACACGCTCAACGGTATACATCACCCCATCGGCATTCACAACAATTTCATACTGCTGTAGTTCATCCACACGTTTAAAGTGAGGCTGATCATAGAACTCAATATCTTCCTGTGGATTCTCCATAGCACCGACTACCCAAACAGGGTGATTGGGCGTCGCTAGAAAACTACTAATGGGACTAGCTGCTTGAATTTTTTCATCGACAAGCAGATAGTTTTGAATATCAAAGTTTTCATCACCTGGTTTTAATCTATAAGGCGAAGTATTATTTTTCCCTAAACGCACGATCCACATCTCTTTGTCTTCATTCACAAAGGTCTTGACCACAGGCTTATACTCTATGTCACCGCTACCATCTTCAGGCTTAGAGAGCACAGGCTTTGATAAAATGAGGTCGCCAACTTTAATATCATGAATCGGTACTAACCCTTTATCCGTATGTACGAGCGTGCCTGCGACAAATCCTGAATTGTTCATCAAATTTCCTTTTTAAAAGTCTATTATTTAATCAGCATACACAATGTTAACTTAGCTCATCAAACCTTAGCCCAAACTTTAGCAAATACTTACGCAGTCGGTCACTGTCGTTATTGCTTTTTAGCTGATTTCTGGAGTTGGCATACAGATAGCGCCCTGCCGCCGCTTGGCTGCTGTGCTGATAGCAGACCTCAATCACATACGCCAGCTGCACTGCGTCAAAGGGGTCGAGCGCGTCTTTGTCGTCGCTTGATAGATGACGACTCAGCACCGTGTCCGCGTGCGCTTGCTGCTCGGTTAGGCTGGGCGCATCCGCCTTATCCGCTTGATGCTGCGCGCTACTGGGCAATGCCCAGAGATGCTTAAGGCGGGTGATTTCTGCTTTAATATCGGGCATACGAATCACTTTGCCTTCGCACAATGTCGTTAAGCGCGTCATGCTGGCGCTTAAATCACGAAAGTTGCCCTGCCATGTCGCCTCAGAACTTGTGGCAAAGGCTTCAAAGTACGCCCGCGCCTCAGGTTCAAAGCGGTACTGGTACTGCTGCTCGCTGCCCAGACGCGCCAGCTCGTAATCAATATTGGCGGGCAAGTCCTCGATACGGTCTTTTAGCGACGGTAAAAAAAACGTCCACGTGTTCAGGCGCGCAAACAAGTCGGCACGAAATTCGCCATCCACGACCGCTTGGCGCAAATCCTTATTCGTCCCCGCCATCAATTGAAATGACACATCAATGGGCGTATCGCTACCAAGCGGATAAAAGCGCTGCGCCTCAAGCGCTGTCAAGAGCATCGCCTGCTCGTCCAGTCCCAGCTCGCCGATTTCATCCAAAAACAGCAAGCCGCCGTCCGCCGATTTGAGCAGACCCTCACGGCTCGATGCCGCGCCCGTAAACGCGCCTTTGACATGACCGAACAGCACACTCATGGCGGTATCACCGCGCAAGGTGGCGCAGTTGACTTCGACGAACGCGCCGAGCGCCTGTTTGTTGTTGGCTTTGTTTTTCTTGAGCGCGTAGATTTGCGTCGCCAGTTGCGACTTGCCCGCCCCTGTCGCGCCCATCAATAAAATCGGGGCGGTCGAGCGCGTAGCGACCTTTTCAATATCAGCAATCAGCTGTTGATACGCGGCATTTTGAGTGACGAGATTGGCTTGGAGAGTTTGCCAATGCTGGGCTTTTTCTGCCTCAAAACGCGCGCGCAAACTGTCATAGCGCGACACGTCCAAGTCAATGATTTGGTAGCGCCCTTGTGGGTCGTATTGGTCAGGCTTAGGACACGGCGAGGTCTGAATAAAATCGGCAGGCAAAAACCCTGCCTCAACCAGCAAAAACCAGCAAATCTGCGCGACATGCGTGCCCGTGGTCAGATGCAGCAGATAGTCGGTGTCCTCACGAAAGGCGAAGCCTGTGACAAAGTCATACAGCTCAGCATAGACATCGGCAAAATCCCACGGACTCGCCAGCGTCACCCGATGCCCAATGACTTTGGTATCGGCGCTGACCTTTGTCACATCATCAACGATGACGTTAAAGAGTCGCTTGTCGCGCTTGCTATAGAGGATATGCAGCTCATCGACCAGTAGGTCATCTTGCAAGCCCAAACTGACGGTCGGCCGCCAGCGCTGCCAACGCTTGTCATTAAAGCCATTGTCCAAGGTCGTACCGAGAAAGCCGATAACGGCGGTTTTATGACGTTTAATCATATTGTTTTTACTCATAATGATGCGCTTGGCTTATTGGTTTTGATTTTACTTTTTGATTGCCCACGACTTGGTGCTGTCAATAGACAGCGGCTCATCCGCCATAATTTGCTGCGCAAGGTGACGATTCAATGGATACAGCACACTAAAATGATCATGCCGCGCGATAAACGCACAGTGCAGTATTGGGTTTTTGTTGTTATCACACATCGGCTTTAGGTCGCGATAGTTACCGTCACGCTTGCCCTCAATAATCCACGTCGGCATGCGAATATCATTCGTCCAGTTTGCAGGCGCACGCAAATCCATTTCGCGTTGTTCATCGCCAGTAAAGTTAACGTCTTGCAAAAACATCGTCTCTTGCGTAGCGCCAAAGCTAATCACTTCTTTAAACAACTCAGGATGGGTGCTGCTCGCCACTTCACTGACCAGTAGCGCGAGTGTGCCGCCCGTACTGTGCCCGCCCAAATAGATGCGGCTGCTATCGACATACGGCAGGGTCGCCAAATATTTTGCCGCTGCCATGACATCATCGACCTCACCATAATTCACTTCGATATTGCCCGCATTGTCATTGCCGCCGCGCAAGGTGGGAAACATCATGATTACGCCCACATCGCGATATGGGCTGGCGGTTTGGTCATTTTGCCTTGAGCCTTTGCGCCAAAAGTCCGCCAGCGTGTTGGACTCACCGCCCGCTATCCAAACGATAGCAGGATGCTTTTTTTGATCTTGCGGATCAGGCGTGACAAAGGCAGCCAGTGACACACCTTCACTTTCATAGCGCACGCTGTCAAAGAGTTGTGGCGGCGGTTTTGGCAATGGTGTTTTAATCGTAGGCTCGATATTAATGGTCGTCTCATAATGATTGCGCAATGACGCCAAAGTAGGCGTGGCAGACGCACTGATATTGACGCTCATCCCCATTAGCATCAATGCGCTAACCGATATCACCCGCTGCCACGTTGCCTTTCTACCTTGCCCACCCACTCGTTGCATATTCTTATCCTTTTTAAAGCGAACAATCTACCTACCGCAAATATTACCTACTGATTATAGTAAAGTTTATTTTACTCCAAACAACTGATAATAGTTAAATTTATAATAATAACTACTTTTGTAGAATATTTTATAGTTTATTTTTTTCATTTAGATAGCCGAACTTTTCAGCATCTATTCTTTTTAATTTATTTTTATATGAATATCAATATCTTAAGTATTTACATCAACTTTACAGACAAACTTGGCACACCCTTCGCACTATATAAAGTACATACAGAACACTTTTATAAAAAATGAAGGAGTACACCATGCAACTAGCCACACACAACATTATTCAAGACGGTGGTACCCCTATCCGCCTATGGACAAAAGGTGTGCCTGTCGACCCAAAAGCCCATGACCAGCTGATTAAAGCCTCAAAGATGCCCTTTATTTATAAGTGGCTCGCAGTGATGCCTGATGTGCATGTCGGTATCGGCGCGACCATCGGCACCGTACTGCCGACCAAAGAGGCGATTATCCCTGCGGCGGTCGGCGTGGATATCGGCTGCGGGATGATGGCGGTGCAAACTACGCTGACCGCAGATGATTTGCCCGACAACCTTCACGGACTGCGCACGGAGCTGGAAAAAGCCATTCCGCATGGACGCAGCAAGACACGCGGTCGCGGCTCGCGCCGTGATGTGGGCGCGTGGGCAAACCCTGATGACACCGTCATGAATGGCTGGGGTGCACTGGTCGATGATTTTAACTATCTGACCCAAAAGCATCCCAAACTAAAAAACACCAACAATCTAACCCACTTGGGAACACTGGGAACAGGCAATCACTTTGTCGAGGTGTGCCTTGATGAGACCAATCAAGTGTGGATTATGCTGCATTCAGGCTCACGCGGCGTGGGCAATGCCATCGGGCGCTACTTTATCGAGCTGGCGCGTGAGGACATGCGCAAATGGTTTATTAACCTGCCTGATAAAGACTTGGCGTACTTTGCTGAGGGGACTGAACATTTTGACGACTATTGGTTTGCCGTTGGCTGGGCGCAGCGCTTTGCCTTTAAAAACCGCGAAATCATGATGGAAAAAGCCATCAAAGCGCTACGCACCATCGTGCCAAAACCGTTCGATACTGCGGTAAAAGCGGTCAACTGTCACCACAACTATGTGGCAAAAGAAGAGCACTATGGCGAGGAAGTCTTTGTCACGCGTAAAGGCGCGGTGCGTGCGCGTGTTGGTGAATACGGTATCATTCCAGGGTCGATGGGCGCAAAATCCTTTATCGTCAAAGGTAAAGGCAATGAAGAGTCGTTTTGCTCTTGCTCGCATGGCGCAGGTCGTGTGATGTCACGCACTGAGGCGAAGAAAGTCTTTACTATTGATGACCAAATCGCCCAAACCAAAGGCGTAGAATGCCGAAAAGACGCAGAAGTCATTGATGAGATTCCAGCAGCTTATAAAAATATCGATGATGTGATGAGCGCCCAAAATGACTTGGTGGAAGTGGTACATACCTTGCGGCAAGTAGTTTGTGTTAAAGGATAAAGATATGAATAACTATGATTACAAAATTGGTAAATTGAACGGTATATTAGAAGCGTTTCAATGGGTTAATAGTAAAACGAATTACGGGTATGATTTTACTATTGAAATTTTATCAGGTAATGATGACCTCAAAAAATTGGCTACAGACCATTTAAAACACTTGTATCCAAACGCTACTGTTCATTCAAAACCTATAGAAAACTGGCGTGATGAATTTTCTAAAAAATTGCAAGAGTGGCTATTTGAATATATTCAAATTGATATAGATCCTTTAAATTCTCATAATAAATTACAACACATTAACAGCGGGTTTACCTTGTTTGATATTAAATCAAGAGAACATTTTATTAATAACTTCTGTGATGATTTAGAAGATGCTTTAGGAGTTGTAGAAGTCATCTCAGTAAATATTGAAACTGACGAATGGTATGAAGCTTATTGGCATGACTTTGCTTTTAAAGGAAAAAATGGTGCTGTGTTCATACATTTAGGTGTATCAGATTAGAGCCGTTCAGTCATAAATTTTTATGAGAAATACATATGTAAAAAGGACATCATCCATTATTTCTTCGCTACGACTAATAATAAGGAACCAAAATGAAACTCGCAGAAGCCCTACTTATCCGTAGTGACATGCAAAAGAAGTTGTCACAAATCAAAGGACGCATTCGCAATAATGTCAAAGTCCAAGATGGCGATACGCCAAGCGAAGACCCCAATCAGCTATTGATGGACGCGAGCCAGCTGATTACGGAGCTGTCCGCGCTTATCAACCGTATCCAGCGTACCAACGCGGTGGCGATGACGGACAACAATCAGTCGATGCTGGCGCTGCTCGTTGAGCGCGATACCCTTGAGATGCGCCACAAGCTGTTGACCGAATCGATAGCGGCGACCGAAATCGAGGTCGATCGCTATAGCCCACGTGAGATTAAATGGCAAGTGATGGTTTCGGTCGGCGCATTGCAAAAGCAGGCGGACGATATCGCCATGAAGCTGCGTCAGCTTAACATTGTCATTCAAGCCAATAACTGGCAGATTGACCTTGTGGACTAGGCGTTTGCCTAGCTTATTAAACTTTTTTAGCTTTGTCTGTCTGATAATGGACAGACCACCCTTTTGGAACCGACTGGGCGAGCGTCAGACCCCGCGACCCACAGCAGGGGGTTGAAAATATACTGTCGTGGCTGCTACGCGTTGTGGGCAGGCGCATTTTTTACCACTTATGCCCCGCACATGGCACTTGGCACAATGCACCATTTAGACCTTAGCACCAGACACTGACAGTCGGTTTCAATCTTATTTTAAATGCGACCCGAAAAGTATTGGGAAGCATTTTATTATGTCTATTAACAACACTACCAATCAATAGTCATACAAATCATAAAGACATTTATCATGCCAGCATCAACACATAAAACCCTAAAAATTAACGGCAGCACAGGCGAAGGCGGTGGACAAATCATTCGTACGGCACTGTCATTATCGATGCTCACTGGTACGCCAATTGAAATCACCAATATTCGTGCTGGACGCGCCAAACCCGGACTGATGCGTCAGCATTTGATGTGTGTACAAGCGTCACAACAGATATCAAACGCTAGCGTATCGGGCGCGCATTTGGGCAGTATGGCATTTACTTTTACGCCAAGTACTGTACAGGCGGGCGATTATGCCTTTGATATCGGCTCGGCAGGCAGTACCAGTCTGGTGCTACAGACGCTACTGCCTGCCCTACTCTTTGCCAATGCTGACTCAAGCAACAAGTCCACCGTTACCATCATAGGCGGCACGCACAATCCGTTAGCGCCAACCACCGACTTTTTGCAGCACGCCTTTGTGCCGCTACTTGCCAAGCTCGGCATGCAGGTGGATATTGAATGCTTGCAAACGGGCTTTGCCCCTATCGGCGGCGGCGCGATTAAAGCAACTATTGCGCCATTTGTGCGCCGTGCTAATGCTTCACGATTAGACCTCACGGAACGCGGTAAGCTTGTCAGCACGGAGCTGGTCGCAAGCGTGCTCAATCTAGAATACGATATTTGCAAACGCGAGCTTGCCAGCGCCAAAGCCGCGTTGATTAAAGCGGGTATGGATGAGGCGCTTATTACAACGCGCGGTAATAAATTATACGGCATTGGTGAAGGCAATACCTGCTATGCAAAAGTCACTCATGGGACTAGTGACATGCAAAATCATAAAGAATATCACTCTGAAATATTTACGTTACTAGGAGAAAAGCGCAGCTCAGCAGAAAAGATAGGTGGTCGTTTGTCAGGCTTAGTAAAGCGTTATCTATATGACACCGATGCGCTGATTGATGAATATCTAACCGATCAACTGCTATTACCGTTAGCCTTAGCAGGCGGCGGTACGTTTAGCGCGCGGGTTATTAGCGAGCATAGCAAAACCCAAGCGTGGCTCATTGAGCAGTTTTTACCCGTCGCGATCACCTTTGATACTACTGACAACGAGCAAATATTAGTCAGAATCACCTGCTAAAATTTGCCAGCATTAGTATACTGTTACCCAATGATACCGACGTGGCGATAGCATCGGTGTATGATATACGCGACAAATTTGAGCGTCTTATCTATATTTACAATGACTATTGAGCCTTGCTATGCCTGAATCTCGTACCAATCTACACCCTGAACCCAAAACCAGCTCGCCGTATTTTGTCGGGTTGCTGCTGCGCTATAGCACGCTGGGTGCAGCCATTTGTCTATTATTAGCCGGATTGCTGCTGATGCACGGTTGGCTAATTGTGATTGGAGGTTTTGGCGTAGGACTCGGTATTTATGATCTGATTCAGTCCAAGCATTCAGTGCTAAAAAACTACCCGATAGCAGGACATATACGCTACGTACTAGAGGATTTTCGTCCTGAGATTCGTCAGTATTTGCTTGAAGATGACAAAGAGCAGGTGCCATTTTCACGCCAGCAGCGCGCGCTAGTGTATCAGCGGGCAAAGAACGTCAGCGATACCAATGCGTTTGGTACGCTAGACAATCTTTATACTCATGGTAAAGAATGGTTTTTGCAATCTGCCATCAGTCAACCGCTAAAAAACAAAGACTTTCGTATCACTGTTGGCGGCGAGCGTTGTAAGCAGCCGCATGATATGTCGGTATTTAACATCTCCGCGATGAGTTTTGGCAGTCTGTCCGCAAACGCCATTATGGCACTCAATCAAGGCGCAAAAATAGGCGGATTTACGCATGATACGGGCGAAGGTGCTATCAGCCCTTATCATCGTAAGTTCGGTGGCGATTTGATTTGGGAGTTGGGTACAGGGTATTTTGGCTGCCGTGATGCCGAAGGCAATTTTGACCCACAGTCTTTCGCCGAAAAAGCCGTCGATCCACAAGTCAAAATGATCGAGATCAAGCTGTCGCAAGGTGCCAAACCGGGTAAAGGCGGCGTGTTGCCATCGAGCAAAATCACTCAAGAGATTGCCGATACTCGCCAAGTGCCGACGGGTCAAGACTGTATTTCGCCCGCTTCGCACACCGCGTTTAGTACACCGCGTGAGCTTGTCGCCTTTTGGCAGCAGCTACGTGAGCTATCTGGTGGCAAGCCTGTTGGCTTTAAGCTATGCGTGGGGCAGCCTTGGCAGTTTATGGCAATTGTCAAAGCCATGATAGAGACGGATAACTATCCTGATTTTATTGTTATTGATGGTGCCGAAGGCGGTACAGGTGCGGCGCCTGTTGAGTTTATGGACAATGTCGGCATGCCGATGGTCGAAGGGTTTTTGCTTGTTCACAATACTTTGGTCGGTGCAGGCATTCGTGACAAGATCAGACTTGGTGTCAGTGGCAAGATTGTCTCAGGGTTTGATATTGCACGGATGATTGCGCTAGGTGCCGATTGGTGTAACTCGGCGCGTGGCTTTATGTTTGCGGTTGGTTGTATTCAGTCGCGCTCTTGTCACACCAATACTTGCCCGACAGGCGTGGCTACCCAAGACCCTTACCGTCAAAAGGCCCTCGATGTCCCTAGCAAAGCAGAGCGCGTGGCAAGTTTTCACAAAAACACACTCAAATCATTAGCCAGTATCGTCGGCGCGGTGGGCTTACAGCATCCGAGTCAGCTGCAACCTTATCATATCGCCCGCCGTCTAGATGACGGGCAGATTAAGCTGCTATCTAAGTTTTTCTACTTTACGGATAAGGGTGCATTACTTGATAATAGCGCGCGTGCGGATATTTTCAATCAGATGTGGGTGATGGCCAATCCTGATAGTTTCTTAGCCAATAATGATGCGCTCATTGCTTATAACAAAGACTCTCGTGATAAAGGCAAAGAGACTAGCGCACCAACCGAACACCGCGCTGGATATAGCTCTCCATACAGCTCCGACCACTCGATCATGACCGATGGTGGACAACTCATCGGCAATGTGAATAATACTTTCCGTGACTATCCGCCTAGTAGCGACTAAAAGCGAGTACCCAAGATTTATATATAAAGCAGTAGCAAACCACAAATACCCCTATGTTAAAAGACGTGTGATTGATGCCAACCTCCATTTTGACCTTATCGTTATCATTGATAGTGCTTGCGCTTGGCCTTAGCGCTTGCCAGCAGACAGACACTGACACGACTAACCTCGATACAGACAGTTGGTCGTGTCAGACACAGGACACGCCGTTCGCTTATAGCGTGTGCCGCGTGGATGCAAATGGATTAACAAGCGATCGTTATTCACTGCAGCTGTTTTGGCAAGCCTCTAATGACCAACCATTACTAACCTTTGATACATTGTTGTCCACTTTACCAAAGACTGAAACTCTAAACTTTGCCATGAATGCAGGAATGTACAACGAAAACTATGCACCAATTGGTTACACCGTCATCAAAGGCGAAGAAGTCAAATCGCTCAATCTAAAAGAAGGTGGTGGCAATTTTCATTTATTACCCAATGGCGTTATGTGGTGGGACAAAACTGGTCACGTACAAATCACCGAAAGCCACGCCTTAGATGAACAGATAAACAATGGCAACGCACAGCCTTGGTATGCGACGCAATCTGGTCCTATGCTAGTCATCAATGATGAGATACATCCGCAGTTCAATCCTGATAGCACATCCATCAAACTGCGTAATGGTGCAGGCATTTGCCGAGATGGCAGCATACAATTCGTCAATACAGACGAGCCTGTGACGTTTTATCAGTTTGCGACTCTATTCAAAGACGAGTTAGGTTGTCCAAACGCGCTATTTTTGGATGGGGGTATTGCCTCAGCCTTATATGCACCCAGTATCGATAAGCAAGACAAAAAAGAGATGGGTGTGATGATTGGATTGGTTGAAAATAAAGAGTAATGTACCCTAATACGCTTTATTTTCAACTAAGATTAAAAAAGCACTTAGCGTGAAATAATCACGCTAAGTGCTTTTTTATAAACGTTTATTTTGAATATTATAGTCAAAGAACTCTAAAATGGGTACAAGGCAGCCGACTGCAAATAGTACAAATAGTCCATCTAAGGAGGGTAACGACGTAGCGGTTTAGTAGTTCACCGACTATATGTTAAAAACTAGCCACCCAAGCTCATCTTAGGGCCAAATGGTTCGTAGTGGACGCTATCGATACCATGATCTAATGCTACTAACCCATCAATCATGCTCTCCATAAATGGCATCGAGCCGCACACATAGATATCGGCAGGATTAGGCAAGGTAGCAAGCCACGCGGCATCCAATAACTGCCCAGACTCAAAGTAAAATATATGCTTTTCTACACTCTCAGCCTGTTCGAGTAACTTACTAACTTGATCAGAAAAAGCATGATGAGCGATATTTTGACATGCATAAACCCAAATAATAGGACGTTTAGGATTGGCTAATACTTGCGCCTCTAGCATAGACAGTACAGGCGTCACCCCGACTCCTGCACTCATCAACACCAATGGAATATCATTTTGCTGTATCAAATCTTGATTGAGCGCAAAGTCACCAGCTGGCGCCGATAATAAAACCGTATCACCTACTTCTAGTTGATCATGCATATAGTTAGAAACCAACCCATGATGTTCATTACGGTTATCACGTCGAACCGCAAACTGAATGCCCGTATCGGTACTGGCAGAGTATAAAGAATAATGACGTAAGGCTATATGGTCGCTGTCTTTTGGGTCTGTTTTCACCGTGATGTATTGACCAGCGGTTAAGATCAACTTGCTCAAATCAATCTCTAAAGCGTTTGCTGAATCATTGCCCGAATTGTTCTCACTCTTATCGACTGGTACCACGGTAAAGGCTGCGATATCTGTAGCAACTGCTTCTTTTTTAGTGACCTTAAACAGTGCAAACCCCTGCCACATTGCTTCTTCATACATACCATGTTCAATTTGGATAAATACTGAGGCAATTTCATCATAAGCTTCTGTCCAAGCGTCGATAATGTCATCGGTAGCCGCCTCACCTAATACTTCTTTTATCGCCCCAATTAGATGCTTACCAACGATAGGATAATGCTCAGGCAATATCTGTAACGCTCTATGCTTATGGCTAATCTGGGTCACTTGTGGCAATAGCGTAGCCAGTTTGTCCAAGTGCTTGGCAGCGGCTAATACTGTCGTTGCTAGCGCCGTCTGCTGTCTTCCCAATTTTTGATTGGTTTCATTAAAAATATCTAACAGCTCAGGATGCTCATTAAACATATTTTTATAAAACACAGTGGTAATCGCAACGCCATGCTCTTCAAGTACAGGAACAGTTGCGGTGACGATTTCTAACGTTTTTGGTGAGGCCATGTTGTTTCTCTTAGTCATTAACTTCATTGATAAATTGAGATGTTAAACATAATCCGTCTAAACTAGCAATAATGAGTAGACCTTTTTACAGTAGTCATCAAAATTTTTAACCGCCCAATTCAGAATATTTATAACATTCATTTTAAATGAATTTTATCACACTTTACTAAGCATACTAATATACAATCAATATCGAGCTTATTTGCATCGATAAAAAAACAGCCGCTATGTTGTCATAACGGCTGTTGTTATAATGATTTACTCTGTGTTAACAGGCTTTATTTATTCATCAATCGGGCTGAATATCAAAATTACCGTGCCATATATTGAGTCATTTCTTCAACACCATGTAGCGTCATCGGATACATCTTATCTTCGAATAGCTTTTTAATTTCAACGATGGTTTGCGTATATTGCCAATACGACGGGTTTTCAGGATTGAGCCAAGTGACTTTATCAAAATGCTCCAGTACACGCTTTAACCAAACGATGCCCGCTTCATTATTCATATACTCTACGCTACCACCGACTGTCATCAACTCATAAGGTGACATCGATGCATCACCGACGAAGATGACGCGATACTCGCGCCCATATTTATTGAGTAGCTCAAACGTTGGCATCGGTGCGCTATGGCGACGATTATTGTCTTTCCATACATAGTCATATAGACAGTTATGAAAATAAAAGAACTCTAATGTTTTAAATTCATTCTTTGCCGCAGAGAACAGTTTCTCAAGTGCTTCAACATGGATATCCATACTACCGCCTACGTCAAATAGCATTAATACTTTGACACGGTTGCGGCGCTCGGCTTGCATATGTATATCAAGCACGCCTTTTTTGGCAGTACGTTTAATGGTCTCATGAATATCGAGCTCGTCCGCACTACCTGTCCGCGCGAACTGACGTAGGTTGCGTAGTGCCATTTGGATTTGGCGGGTACCCAGTTGATTATCATCATCAAGGTTGCGATATTTACGCTGCTCCCAGACTTTCGCCGCGCTACGTTTACGCGATTCACCACCGACGCGCACCCCTTCTGGATGGTCGCCATAAGCACCAAATGGCGAGGTGCCACCTATCCCTACCCACTTACTACCACCTTGGTGACGCTCTTTTTGCTCTTTTAACCGCTCCTCTAACGCTTTCATCAGCTCCTCAAGCGACCCGTACTTTTTGAGCAGACGCCTTTGCTCTTCGGTTAAGTTTTTTGGATCGAGCTTTAGATCGAGCCATTCTTTAGGCACATCGGTCAGCTTAGCCAATAGCGCATCCATATCAAGGCTATCAACCCCTTCAAAATAGTCTGCCATTGCCCGATCAAATTTATCAAAATGGCGCTCGTCTTTGACCATGCACAGCCGAATCAGCCGATACATATCCTCACGGCTCGCAAAAGTCGCCAGTGCTGGATCTTCAGGATGCGGCTGCATCATCAGGCCCTTATCTAACGCGGCATTGAGATCAAGCAGCTCACGCGTACTGACTGGTACGCCGTAAGTCCGCAAGGTATAGAATAGTTTTATGAACATAAGAGACGCACCACTGATTGACGTAAAACAAAAAAAGCACTGAACACTTAGACGCGCTTAACGACGCATCATGTTGGCAAAACGCTGCAGTAAATTCACATCGGCTTCGTTTTTCAGCAATGCACCATATAATGGCGGGATAGATTTTTCACCGCGTAAGTTTTCTTCTAGCTCATCCTGCGCCATGTCATCAGCGAGCAATAACGTCAACCAATCGACCAACTCAGACGTTGATGGTGGTTTTTTAAGGCCTTGGATATTGCGCAGCTTGTAGAATATATCCAACGCGTCGTTGACCAATTTTTCCTGAATATCGGGGAAATGCACCTCTATGATTTGGCGCATGGTTTGCTCTTCTGGAAAGTCGATGTAATGGAAGAAGCAACGACGCAAAAACGCATCGGGCAGCTCTTTTTCATTGTTTGATGTAATGATTACTACTGGACGCTGCTCTGCGGTAATGGTCTCGCCCGTCTCATACACATAAAACGACATCTTATCCAGCTCATGCAGCAAGTCATTAGGAAACTCGATATCGGCTTTATCGATCTCATCGATTAGTAGTACGCTGCGCTCAGTGCTGGTAAAGGCATCCCACAGCTTGCCCGGCTTGATGTAATTGCCAATCTCATACACCTTGTCATCACCCAACTGCGAGTCACGTAGGCGCGATACCGCATCGTACTCGTATAAACCCTGCTCGGCTTTAGTCGTCGACTTGATGTGCCACGTAATCAGTGGCATCCCTAGACTCTCAGCAACCTCTTCTGCAAGCAATGTCTTACCCGTACCCGGCTCCCCTTTAATCAGGAGGGGTTTTTGTAGTGTCATGGCGGCATTGACTGCCAGTTGTAAATCGTCTGTGGCGATATAATTTTGAGTGCCGGTAAAGGTTTGCTTGCTCATAATCAGGTCTCGATTGTTGTTATAGATAAATTGTTATGAATATATGGTTATAAATAAATAGAACTAAAAATTTGATAATGAATAAAAGATAAATTAGATTAGCACAGCCTGACGTATTGCCAAAATACTCATGCGTTCGCCTTTATCAACCATGGTTATATACCTCTAACTGCTCATATGACTGGTAAACACTCTGGCATAAAAAAAGACACGCACTGGTGTCTTTTCATTCAGGTATGCAGTCATTTTTTAAGACAATAACTTTATATTAATGCCTAGGGCGTGTTGAACATTCG
>NZ_LNDJ01000069.1 GCF_001444505.1 Psychrobacter piscatorii
CCATTTTTATAATGGTTTCACTATATCAGCGGCTAGCGATGACTCTGCACTCAAGATTTTATCTCTTATATCACCAAAACTACAAAACAAGGTTTATAGCGATTAACGATATCATTGGGCATATCTAGCTTAATTATAATGAGGGGCGATCAGCAAAGGACTGCTTTGCAGCGACGCAAGACAAGAGCTGTGCTCGTAGTGGGACTAGAATTAAAATAAGTGTGGCCTGACCTTTACCATCAGACTGCGTAAGCAAAATATTTATTCGCTTATTTGTATCAGTACCAGTAAAATGCGAGACTGTTTTCTACACGAGTTTATGAGTAACCAATGATACGTTTAACTGAAATTAAATTGCCATTAAATCATGCACCTGAAGATCTAACGACTGCTATAACGACAAAACTTAAAATTTCTGCTGAGCAAATGGCGTCATTTGTGATGTTTAAACGTGGTTATGATGCTCGTAATAAAAGAAATATCCAATTAATTTATACGCTAGACATCATACTGACCGACTCAGATTTGGCCAAGGATTTACTGGTTCAATTTGAGTCAGACAACCATGTTAAACCAACGCCAGATACCAGCTACAAGTATGTAGGTGAAGCACCAGAGAACTTAACTGAGCGCCCTGTGGTTATTGGTTTTGGACCCTGTGGCTTATTAGCAGGACTCACCCTTGCTCAAATGGGTTTTAAACCTATTATCATTGAACGTGGTAATGAAGTAAGACAGCGCACTAAAGACACCTTTGGCTTTTGGCGTCAGCGTAAATTAAACACAGAATCAAACGTACAATTCGGTGAAGGCGGCGCGGGTACCTTCTCCGACGGTAAATTATATAGCCAAGTGAAAGATCCAAATCATTATGGCCGTAAAGTAATGACAGAATTTGTAAAAGCTGGCGCACCAGAGGAGATTTTATTTGTTAGTAAACCGCACATAGGCACTTATAAGTTAGTCAGCATGGTAGAAAAAATGCGTGCCCAGATCATAGAGCTTGGCGGTGAAATCCGTTTTGCTACTCGCGTAGACGACTTGCATATAACTGACTCAAAAATAACTGGCGTAACGCTTAATAATGGCGAAACCTTAAAAACTAACCATGTTATTCTTGCTGTTGGTCATAGTGCCCGAGACACTTTTGAGATGATCCATGATAAAGGCGTGTATGTTGAAGCAAAACCTTTCTCAATTGGCTTTAGGATTGAACACAAGCAGTCAACCATAGATAAAGCACGCTTTGGCGACAATGCTGGAAACGAAATACTTGGCGCTGCGGATTATAAATTGGTTCATCACTGCAAAAACGGTCGTTCTGTTTATAGCTTCTGTATGTGTCCAGGCGGAACCGTTGTTGCCGCAGCATCAGAAGAGGGCCGTGTAGTCACTAACGGCATGAGCCAATATTCAAGGAATGAGCGCAACGCCAACAGTGCTATTGTTGTAGGCATCGACCCAGAGCGAGATTACCCAAATCACCCTCTTGCTGGTATCGACTTACAAAGACAACTAGAGACTTTAGCGTTTGAATTAGGTGGCAAAGACTACAGTGCACCAGCGCAAACCATTGGCGATTTCTTAAAAGGTAAACCAAATTCAGAATTAGGCGATGTAAAACCCTCCTACACACCGGGCATTACCTTAACCGACTTAAGCAAAGCACTACCAGACTTTGCCGTAGATGCCATACGGGAGGCCATTCCAGCATTCAATAAAAAAATACAAGGATTTTCATCTGATGACGGTTTGCTAACTGGCGTAGAAACCAGAACATCGTCACCAATAAGTATTAAACGCAATAAAGACTTTCAAAGCATTAATACCAAAGGCTTATTCCCAGCTGGCGAAGGCGCAGGCTACGCAGGTGGCATATTGTCAGCAGGGATTGATGGCATTAAAGTAGCCGAAGCTGTGGCGAAATCGATGTTGAATATAGAGTAAGAGTGGCTTTAGGCAAACCACAATATTAACCCTATTACCCAGATAAAAATATGTGATCGAAAAAGCCTTTCAAGCTATTAAGTATAAAGCTTGAAAGGCTTTTTTTATTTTGAAGATGGAGAATCATTCTCATGCTTTCAATAAGTTTGGACATCCTAAAAGCATGAGCTGATTAGGTTAATAAGCGATGCCGGATATTTTATGTTTTGACGATGTGCTGTACGAAAATACATCGTAATTTATGCAATGTTATGATGCGATAAGAAATAAAAAAGCCCCATAACCAAAAGGTTGTGGGGCTTTAAAATAAGCTAAAAATACCATGATTGGTGCGCCCACAGGGACTCGAACCCCGATCGATCGCTTAGGAGGCAACTGCTCTATCCTGTTGAGCTATAGGCGCATTATGGAGTGCCATTGTAGGAAAAAGCAGTCATAAAAGCAATCAACAAAAGACAAATTGAGGCAATTTGTCATTTATCTCCATTGCTAAGAGCATCAGCGACATCTACTGGATTATCGCCTGATGCTTTTTTTGCCCGTGATGTTGGTTGAAATAAGTCGTTTACGCTATTCTCATAACCATTAATATTATAATAATCGTATTTCTCTAAAATACCTTGGCCCGTACTTGAGAGTAAGAAGTTGCGAAAACTAACGGCAACCATACGGTCTGTCAAAATAACGCCTTCGAGTTCTTGCTTATCCTTCAAGGCATAATTAAAGGAGGTTAGTGTACGTGCCTCTTTATTATCGTTCTCGGCAGTTGCCTGTTCACTATTAGCATTTTCACTATCAGTATTTTCGCTATTGGTTTCATCCTCTGTAATAACTGTATTGGCGTTTACCTTACTCTGGTTATCTTGGTGTTGAGACGCTGTCAGCTTTGCTTGTAGTTGCGCGAGACGTTCTGCCGATAGCCTATCATTTGCGATAATGACGTCTGTACTAAAAGCGGCGTCGCTGTCGTTGTTAGCATTGATATCATTATCTGATAAGGTTAAAAGTGTGTTTGGTGGCACATAGCTTGCTAACACTTGAATATGAGGATAACGAGATTCAAAACTGACAATGATATCGTCCAATGGCACTTGCAGGCTTTTTGCTGCACGGACATACAGGATGCTATCAGGCACAGCTTTGGCAGTCTTATCGCCTTTGGCAGCGGCAGATTCATTCTCACTTGCCATGATAGGTAGCGGATCTATACTTTTACGATTGTGGGTCCACAACCATGCAATCAGAGCGATAAAAATTGCTAGCAGCAATAAAATTAGCCCAGCCAGTAGCAGCTTGTAGTCTTTCATATATTACCGCTCTTTTATTAATGGATTCAGTTCAAAATTTACATAAGACACTATAGGTGATATATGGCTTGAGTCAAAGCTTTTGATCGAGTACTTCATTGGTTAACTCTGTCAACATCTCTGCAAACACATCTGTATTCACAAAAGAAGGCATAGACGCTGGGGTTTTATTCTCAGTACGGTTATTACCGGGCGATGCAGGCTGGCTATCAATCGCTTTTGTATAAGCTATTGCTTGATGTGCAGCCAATGGCGACTGACCGATCATAAGCTTGTCTTTTAGCCATTTAAACCCATGCGCCTCCCACCACGCTTCAAAACGCGATAAGGTGCTACCACGCACTGCAACAGGCAAATCTAATGTACGTAATTTTTGTGCCAACACAGGATCGCTGATGGCTTGGTGAATGCTCAGATAAAGGGAGCTACTATCGTCAGTATAAGGACGTCTGTTTTGCCATGATTTATCATCGATTTTCATACGCGGTAATTGCCATAGCTCACCACGATAGTAAACAACGTATAAACGTTGTTTCGGATGAACAAAGACGGCATCAATAGGACGCAAAGGCATAATGTTAAATCATCTCGTGATAATGGATATTAGGTCTAGATAAGGTATAGAAAATAACTTAAAAGAGCGGCAATGTATATTTTATTATCATAATTATAAGCAGTGCCACAAAACGACATTAGATGTCGCAAGATAGTATAATGCTGATATCTATACTGGTAAACATCGAACATCAGTGGCACACTGACAGAGCATATACGTGGCTTATGAAAGCGTATTGTACATCATATAATGCTAGCAGAAATGCATTACAGTGACGACTGCCAAAGATGTATTGATGAGTATCAATTCGGGCTTCATTGCTACTTTCTGTGGCACTTTTATTACAAGCGTAGTGATTGACAGGTTAGCTGTAACCAACAGTAGCCCTCAGCGCTTACGCTTATTCTAATCAGATTATTGTCTATGTTTACTATCATTCAGTCACATCGTACCGAAAATCTCGTTGACCAACTACTGGTGCAATATCAGTCAAAGAGTCAGAACATTTTTGAACCTTTTATTGTTATTGTACCGTCAATGGTATTGGGCGACTGGTTGGATAAAACCATTGCTGGCCGTGCTGGCATCAGTACATTGGTGCGTACCAAATTTTGGGGTCAGTATCAGTGGACACTCATGCAGGATGTGCTAACTCGCCATAATGCCTATTTGTTAGAGGTTAATCCTGAAGCAGCAACCTTGAATGTACCTGAAGTTGCGGTACTTTCACCCACGGTGATGCAGTGGCGATTGTTCGGATACCTAACTTACTATCAAGCGTTGATCGTCAATGATGACACGCATCCTGTGAACCCATTGTTGGCATCTTTGATTGACAAGCCACAAGAAGGAGTCAAGCAAGATAAGGCGCAACAAGACGCGCGCATTTGGCAGCTGGCAAGTGACTTGGCAAGGGTGTTTAACCGTTATTTGACTCATCGTGAGGATTGGCTGGCGCTATGGTCGGATAACAAGCCACTTGATGTAGACAAGCTAATCGCAGATAAAGATGCACTCTCACTACGGTTTGATCAGTATGCGCGCGGTACGCCTGAGTGGCTAGTGGCGCACTATGTAGAGCTTGAGATTGCGCAGCGCTTTTTGTGGTCGCATTTATTTGCGGATGTACATCAGCACCGTGTGGCCATTGAGAATACTTTTTGGTCAGCCCTAAAAGATAACAAAGCAAATGAACGTGAGCAGCTACCGACAGTGCTGCGTATTTTTACCATTCAGCAATTGCCACAGACTGAGCTTGATTTTTTGCAGCGCTTGTCAAAATATATGGACATCACGTTACTACACTACAATCCCTCAAAGTTATTTTGGGCAGATATTGTTGATAAAGCGTGGCTACAGCGTCAGCAGATTATTAATCCCCAAAGCGTGTTTTTACGTGATTACGGGCACAGTTTACTGTCGCGTTTAGGCAAACAGTCTCGTGATACTTTTGCTATGTTGGCCAATTTGTCAGGTAATGAGCAATACCAAGAGGCGCTGGTGGAGTGGCAAGATAACTTTAGTGATAGGTTTGATGATGAAACTGGTAGCGTCATCGATGGCAGTGCCAGTAACAGTGATGACGATGATAGGTTGCAAGCAGCAGAAAACGGCCCAAGTTTATTGCGCCGTTTGCAAAACGATGTGTTGATGCTTGACGAGCAATCAACCCAACAAGCGACAGCTGCAAAAGTCTCAGAGGCCGTCAGCAACCAAATAGCATTGGATTTTGAGCAAGAAACGTCATGGTACGACGATGAGGTACTAGAGAATAAGCGCTTTGAAAAAGACCGTTTTTGGGCTATCTCTTCTCAAGATAATAGCCTAAGCATTCATTCTTGTCATAATTTACAGCGCCAACTTGAAGTACTGCGCATTATGATTGGACGCTGGCTCAATGAGCCCATCAAAGCTGGTGAGAAAAAGCGCCATATATCAGACATTGTGGTGTTGCTACCTGATGTTGAGCGTCATCATGCGCTAATTAGCTCTATTTTCGTCAATGGCAGGGGACAAGATGGCCTGACCTTGCCTGCGAAGGTGACTGGTGTTGTCGATGCTGATATTCGCCAGTTATGGGAAGCGATTATTGGGTTTTATAAGCTGCTTGGCAGTCATAGCGCTCGTTTTGAAGCGGCTGAGGTTTTAGATTGGCTGATGCTGCCACCCTTATTTGAGAGTTTTGGGTTGACCCATGAGCAAATGAGCCGTGGTTGTGATTTGTTGGTGGAAGCTGGTTTTATCCGCGGGTTTGATGAGCTGCATCTAAAGCAGACCCTAGACGTCAATGACTATGATTATCGCTTTAGCTTCGCACAAGCGTTAGACAGATTGACTTTGGGATTAATTATGCCAGAGGCGGGTCTGAGTGATTGTTTATACCCTTTGCATGAAGGTGAATGGCCAAGTACGGCTGTACCTGAGATGAGCTTACCACTCGCGCAAGTGAGTCTAAATGACGCCATGATTGTAGAAGCGCTTTGCCGTATTTATACTGGCTTGGTGGCAAGGCGTGATGACCATACACAAAAAATGAAAGCGGAAGATTGGCTAGATCAGATTGAGACCCAAGTGATTCATCGATACTTTGGCGATGTCGATCAAACGCGTACGATGCGCGCTATCTATAATGCGATGAATGGCTTTAAATCGAGCTTACGTGCCAATCGTCATTATAGACAGTATTCTAGTGGTGCTAGTGGTGATAGCAGTAGGGTAGAGGTGGAGCAAAGGCTGGCAGGGGTAGAGCAATTACCGCTAAAGCTGAGCTTTATGCTAGACAGTATCGAAGCTGAGCTTGAAAGCCAGCAAGTCAGTGCTGAGCCGACTGGTGTGATTACTTTTGGTCGATTTGGTGCACTACGGAACGTCCCTTTTGAGCTGGTGGTCATGCTCAATATGGATCTCTCTGAGTTCCCAGGGCGAGACCGTGACAACCGATATGATTTGATGAAAGCGACCAATTCACGGCGCGGTGATAGAGTCAGTGAGGATGATGATAATGGGGCATTTTTGGATGCGCTACTATGTGCGCGTAGTGCATGCTGGATATTCTACAATGGTCAAAGCTTGACTGACACTCACGAGCATCTACCAGCGAATCCTGTGAGTGAGCTGCTACAGTTCTTACAAGGTGAGGTGCAGTGGCAGGTTAACTCGCTTGATACTTTGCCTGAAAGTATTGATTCAACGGCAGAAAGCCTTAAGCGTTATTTACCAAAGCTCATCAAGCAATGGCTGGTCACTGAGCATCCAGCACTACCTTTTCACAAAAGCTTGTTTGAAGCAGATATTGAAGGAGCTTCTGAGCAAAAGGCTGATACGTCTGATGATGTTAGCGATAGTAAACTTGATACTGCTGTAGACGATGAGCTAGATAGGTTGCTAAATAAAGCCATGCGCAAAACCAAACTGGCTCAGAAAAAACAATTTCCTCCAGCCCCGCTATGGCAGGCTGTGTTTGAGACACTACAGAAAAGAAGATCTAGCGAGCATCCACAACTGATTGGCTTACCCACAAAAACACAGTACGAAGCCATTGCTCAAATGCTGGGTCATCGCTTGGGTGGAATGGGGAACATAAATCATCAAATCGTGTCTACATTAGCCAATATGCTGGGACTCGATACTTCTACTGCTGCTAATGATATGAGCGATAGGACTCAGGTGCTCACCCGAATGGTGCGTGATACCGTATTTAATATTGGCGAGATAGATATTGAGGGTATGCTGGTGTATCAAGTGCGCCATCCTGCCAAAGCGTTTTTACGGTCTCAAAAAGTGCATGTGGTACAAGGTGAGGAAGCGATGGCGCATCAAGAGCCATTGTTTTTGGATCACCTGACAACTTATCAGATTAAAGATCATTTGATTAAAGGGCTGGCCGCCGATAAGCGTACTGACAATATGACTCAGCAAGATAGCTCAACGTTGATGTATCAGAAAATCATACCAGCAGGGGTAGCGCGCCAAACCACGTTACCCAATCAACAACAACAATTACAGCAGCAGTGTTTAGAGTTTGAAGAGCAGTTGATTACTAATGGTTTTGGTGAATGTGTCGTACCTAATATAAGTAGAACAGAGGATATGACAGCTTTGCATTTACTGACACCCACCGCAGAGCACCCCATTCAGATAGAGCTGGCAGCTATACTTAATCGTGTAAATAACGACGCAAACAGTCAAATAGACACAGACGCATGGCTTACATTACTGCCAAAATCTATCAAAATAAAAGGCCTAGTGCCGCTTTTGACGCCAAGGCTATCACCAATATCAGTATCATCAGATAACGATGATAAAAACGCTCATATTCAGGCAGGCATGACCTATGCCGAGCAATCACCTAAGCAATGGTTAAATATACTGCCTAATTCTGCCAGTCCAAAACATCTCCTTAAGTTTTGGTTGTCCCATCTATACTGGCAAGTAGCCAGATGCACCACGGCTGAGCAAGTGGCAGCAAATGATGGCGTGAGTATCTGGCGCTTTAATAAATCCAGCTCAAAAGTAGATGCCTACAAAAATGTCATCGCATTTAAACTAAGCCCAATCGTCTATGAAGATGCGGTACTGGAACTAATAAAGTGGGCGATTTTTGGCAATCTATCGGGTCAAACACCCATCACATTACTGCCTGAGTATGCGCTCAATTATCTGGCTAAGTGCTCAAAATCGCAAGAAGATGATAATGAAAATAGCAATTATTGGCCAAAACGGGCAGACTTCTCAGATTGGCTAAGACCTAATTATAACTCAGACACGATATACGATACT
Organism: Psychrobacter piscatorii; assembly: GCF_001444505.1. GTDB lineage: Bacteria > Pseudomonadota > Gammaproteobacteria > Pseudomonadales > Moraxellaceae > Psychrobacter > Psychrobacter piscatorii_B. The sequence goes on from NZ_LNDJ01000069.1 coordinate 8,590, forward strand.
TGCTCTCAGCATGCCATCTGGCAATATGTACTGCGTGACCAAGATGCCTTTAGAGCCTTATCAGCAGCGTTGACCACCTTGGCGCAACCACTGTATAGGCCGATGTTTATCGCATTAGATGGGTTAGACAATTAGCTATAGCAGTTGTTTTTAGTTTTCTTTTTATCCTCTAGATTTTATAGATAATAATTAAAAGTATGCGCTTATATGACAGATTTTACTGACACAACCGACATTATCGAACCTACTGTACAACCAAATTTATCTGACGATCATCCAGATGTTTCGGGTGACTCAGGGGCTATAGTTGAGGAAAAAGAAGAAATAACACCGGCGGTTGCGGTTGCATTAACGGGAAGGCATCTTATCGAAGCCTCAGCAGGTACGGGCAAAACTTGGACGCTGACTGGCATTGTGTTGCGTCTCCTGATTGAAGCGCGACGTGCGCCAGAGCAAATCATTGCCACCACCTTTACTCGAGCCGCCGCCGCCGAAATGCGTCAGCGCATCCACGACCGTCTGGTAGAGTTCTATCAGCTATTACAATGGGTCAATAATCTGAGTGCAGATACCAATAATAAAGACAACTTATATCCCAACCTATTGCAGGTACTGCCTGATAGTGGCGATAACAAGAATAACAAGGATAAGCCAACAAGCAACGACTCAAGTAACGAATCAAATGCTAAAACAGAGGCTGATGAGTTTAATCAAGATATTGACCATGACCATAAACATGCTCAGCAGGTGGCTCGAGAAAAGCGCGCGCAAGTAAAAAAAGCGCGTGAAGATTGGTTAAAAGAGCAAGCCAAACATGCACACTTAAACGCTATTATGGACGATCCCATTAACCTACATTTAGTCGGTTATCTATTAGATCATGTGTATAGCTATCCTATGGCGGAGGCGATCCGGCGTACCGCATTAGTATTAACGACATTGGATAAGCTGTTTGTCGGGACGCTCGATAGCTTGGCGCAAAAGTGGCTGAAGGAATACAGTAGTGAAACCGGTCATCAGCAAGGTATGGCAATCATTGAAGACAGCAGTATCGAGCAGATCACCGATAGTATCATTCACGATGAGCTGCGTCAGTTTCAAAGTCGTTTGTATCATGAGCAGCCCAAACTGTATGCGCTTATGGATCAGCAAGGTAAGCTGACAGCAGTAGGTGATCATAAAAAATTCGTTTCTCGTTCACTGAATTTTATTTCTGCGCCGATTGATGAGATAAAACTAGATAAAGGTTTTGATTTTGATGCGTATGAAAAGCTGATTCATAAGTTTGCCCAGTTAGATTTGGCAGACATTCAGCCCTATCTAAATCCTGATTATAGGAAATCTCAAGGGTTTAATGGGCGTTCCAATTTATTTAGACAGTTCGATGCTATTGTTGACGTCCATCAAAAGGTAGCGCAATATCAGCTGACATTTAATAGCTATTTGAATGAACGTGAAAATAAGATCTTAACGTCGTTGCAGGACGCTAGATATCCAAATGAAGACGGCAAAATTAAGAATTTCAATAAAGATAGAGAAAAAGAGCATCAGACCCTTTTTGAGTTAGAGACCATTAGTAAGTTAATGTCGCTCTTAGATATGATCGAAGGGTTAAATCAGCATATTTTATTGGTTCTAGCCAACCTAAATCGTCATATCGTGCTTGCCGTACGTAACAGACTGCCCGTTATCTTAGAGGAGCGAGGGGAGACGACCTTTAGTTTGCAAATGGTACGCTTAAACCAAGCACTAACGGGTCGGCAAGGCGATAAGCTGGCGCGTTATATTCGTCACCATTATCCAATTGCCTTAATTGATGAGTCGCAAGATATCAATGGCGAGCAGGCCATTATGATTGAAAGTATCTATTTGCCAAAGAGTAAACGCAAACAGTCAGATAATGACAAGCAATCCACCACCAAAAAGTCCAACCATGAGTTTCTATTGCTGGTTGGTGACCCAAAGCAGGCGATCTACGGGTTTCGTGGTGGGGATGTGACCAACTATAATTATATGAAAGCGCAGTTTGACAAAAGTACCATTTGGACGCTCAATACTAACCGGCGCTCCACCCTTAGCTTGATTAATGCGCTTAACTGCTGGTTTGGTATACCTACAGCAACAACTGCTGAAAACAAGCTGGCGCAGCTGGGGACTGGTATTTATTATCAGCACAGCAAAGCCGCAAAAGAGCAGAGTAAATTGTCTTGGTTTAAGGGTTCAGGCGCAAAAGATAGTAGCTTGGTGACAGACGTTCTCTCTGCTCAGCCAGTGAGTGTATTGCACCTGCCTAATAGTAAAGAGGCAGAGCTTGACTATGATGAGTATGAAATCACTGCCCGTCATATTGCTGTTTTGCTCAGTAGTGGTCAGACACTAAACGATCAGCCGATTCAGCCCAGTGATATTGGGGTGCTGGCACGTACCAAAAAAGACTTAAAGCAGGTTGAAGACGAGCTGGTCAAACTGGGCGTACCCACCTTGACCACCAGTGACGTCAGCATCTTTGAAACGATTATGGCAGAGGATGTCGCAGCGCTACTTAGTGCCATGCTATACCCGTATCGTCATGACATGATTAATCGGGTATTGACCAGTCATTTATATGGACTGAGTATCAAAGATATCAAAGCCATGATGACGGATCATGAATCAGGTGTGGCTGAGAGTGACGACAGACTTAATAGTATCAATCCAAATAGTAGCGATGTTCAAAATAGAGAACATAAAAAGAGCTATCAAGATTTTATCACCTATCTAAAAGAAGGCGCACAGCGTTGGCAGCATTTTGGTGTTTTGTCGGCGCTACACTATTTATTGGATAAAAGCCCCATACAGTCACAAGGCGTTTGGCAAGCACTGGCCGCTCATCCAGAAGGTGATCGACATATCATGGATTTACGTCATGTGATGGACGTGTTGGCACAGTATGGCCTAGGCATGGGTGAGCATGAGCTGTTAGCTTGGTTTAGGCAGCACATAGAGGCTGCACCCAACAGCGATTGGGCCAAGCAGTATCCGCTACCCACAGAGTCTGGCGTGCAGCTCATGACCATTCATAAGTCAAAAGGACTTGAGTTCCCCATCGTCTATGTACTGGGTATGGAAGATGCCAGTATGAAATCAGGTAATAATGAGAAGTATGGTCTATATTTATATAACGTCCAGCAAGCGCCTTCAGCGTTAGTGCAGCAATCAGCAGAGGATCAATTTATAGGTAATCAGCGCCGCTTCTCACCATTGCAAGGCTCTGCTACGGTAGAGGACTATTATACTGATATCGAAACAAAAGAAGGTTTTGATGAGCTACGCCGTCTTGGATATGTGGCATTTACGCGGGCTAGCGAACAACTTTATGTGGTGTTGCGAGATCCTAAGAAGAATACAAATCCTGAATTAAGGCCAGTATTTTATTGGTTTGACTCTGTAGACGCAAAGTTTGAATTACCTGATAGGCTAAAAGGCACGATAGGTATGCTTAGAGGGCATAATATTAATGAGTTCTATAATAGTCACTATACTAAGACAGTAACATCAACAGATACCAAACTTACCATAGAGCCCACGACACAAGTGATTGAGTATGTTCCTTTTGCTGAGGTCATGAAAACGAGTTATTTTTATGGTTGGGCTAAGACCAGCTTTACGGCTTTGGCTCGTCAGCTAGACGAATCAACGCAAGCGATGGCTGTTGTTGATGAGCGTATTGATGATGCGATAGACATTGATATGGCAGACATCGCAGTATCAGTTGAGTCTTATCCTAATAGTAGCCTTGATAGTAATACGTCTCTCGAAAAAATTGATGAGATAAGTCTCAAGTCAGAAGAGGATATTCGCTTTACCTTTGTAAAAGGTGCTAATGCAGGTACGTTTTTACATGAGATATTTGAAAAAATCGATTTCACTAATAAATCCCAGTGGTCTGGGGTGATCGATAGAGCGGTAAGTAGTTATCAATTACCGCTGGTGTATAGCAGTGCTGAATATCAGAACCGTAGAGCACAAGGCAACCGAGAAGAGAGTTCTGTCTCATTTAACGCTGATGCAATAGATACGACAAAGCATGAGGCGTTGATTACTTGGATTGAAGAGGTGCTGCGTACTCCGCTGCTAGCGTCCAATCAGCCACTTTATTCTCTCAACGAAGAGCAACGCTTTGCTGAATTAGAATTCAATATGGGATTGTCAGAGCGCTTTAAAGCAGAGGATATCAGTCAGTTATTTCAACAGTATCTACCTGATGAGACAGACAAGCATGTCAATCTTGTACCGCAAAATAGAACGCACTTGTATCGTTACTTGCGTGGTGAGATTGATTTGGTTTATGAGTATGCTGGCAAGTACTATGTGGTCGATTATAAGAGTAATTTTTTAGGAAATAGCCTAAGCAATTATAATGAAACTACACTTAAAAAAGCCATGTCCAAAGCAGGGTATTGGCTACAGGCAGCAATTTACCAAGTAGCATTGCATCGATTCCTTTCGATGAGAATTGCTGATTATGTAGGCAATGAGGCTAAGTATTTAGGGGCGGTAGAATATGTCTTTCTAAGAGGGGTATACAGCCCCGACGCTCAAGCAACTGCTACCGTATCACAAGAGGCTATTAAAACGAGCGAATCACCATACAACGGCCGTTATGGACTTGTGACGTGGGATATACCAATCGATTTTATCAAAGGTTTAGATGCGCTATTTGGTGTACCTGATTAGTAAGCTTATATAGCAAATATTATTAATCAAAGATTCTAAAAAGATCAAACAGGTCAAAACAGAGATAAATATATCATGAGCAATAATAATAAAAGCAGTGCAGTAATTGGATTGCAAGAAAGCTGGGCCAGTAATATCAGTGATTATATTTTGCTACGCCGTGAGCAAACGCGTATAGCGTACGACGCAACGTATGCAAAAGCGAATAATGAGAGCAAACAAGCCGATAAGAAAGAAGACAATTATTTATTTAACGCATTGTTCATGATGTTAGCGACGCATTTGGAAGAGGGCCATACCGTACTGACCATTGAGTCTTCTGAGAATGAAGAGGTATTGCAAGGTGAAATCAATAATGAGTCGGTCACATTATACACTTGGCAGCAACAGTTATTAGAGATGCTAGCAATGCCAATCTTTGCGCTCATAGATACCAAATCAAATACTCAACCAGAAGATCAATCTACCGCCGAAACGTCGATATTTGTATTGCTAAGCACATTATTTGATAAGCGGGATCAGCTATGGATACAGTTGGCGCTGAGTAATCATGAAAAGGACATGCTAACCAAGCGTTTTGATACAATTGCCAAGGTATTTCAGCTACTAAAAAATACCGATTTTACTTTTTTCATGAATCTAGTTAATAAGCATGCTTTGTTTGCTGAGGTTAAGGCTAACACTAATAGTAACAATGAAGAAAATAGCTTAAGCAATAATAACCAACCTATCATTTACGACATAACTAACAGCCAAAATTCAAAAGAATCTATTACTTTTTGGCTACATCGCGCATGGCAGGCCGAATTTAATTTGGCAAAAAATATTAACAATATCTTGAATCAAAAAGTAAATCCTTTACCAATAACAATACCTGAAAGTCTTCACGAAAATCAGATAAAGGCAATTAATGTCGCTAATAACAACGCGTTTAGTATCATTACCGGTGGTCCAGGGACAGGTAAAACATACACCGTTGCTCAGTTAGTTATTGCACTGCAACAAGCGACAGAGAGTGGAGTGAAGGGTTCTGAAAATATTAGATTTAGTACGGCTAGTGCGAGTCTAGCACTAGCCGCACCTACTGGTAAGGCTGCACAGCGTATGCAAGAGTCTTTACAGGCTGCTTTGGATACAGCGGGCATTGATTTGCAGCTGCAAGAAGCCAAAACCATTCACCGTTTGCTAGGTATTGGGCGGACGGGCAGACCTCGTTACAATGGCGATAATCCACTTGGCGAAGATATTATCATTGTTGATGAAGCGTCGATGCTAGGGGTTGAGTTGGCTAATTACTTGGTGAGTGCAGTGAAACCAGGAGCAAGGCTCATACTGTTAGGTGATGCTAACCAGTTGGCAGCAGTCGATGCAGGGGCGGTATTGGCGGATTTATGCCGTATACCATTGCTACAATCCATTCATGCAGAGCTGACTGAGAGTCGCCGATTTGGCGCGGACTCAGGTATTGGCAAGCTGGCTACCCAAATCAATAGAGCAGAGATAAATCTTCAAACTATTTGGCAATTATTAAGGCAAGACGATGCCTTGAGTTTCCAATACGTTAATACGTTGCAAGTAGACTCTGTACCAAGCAATCAGATAAAAAATAGCCTAAGCAATAAAAAAAATATCCCAAAAATCTCCCAAAATTATCGACCATATATGAAAAGAGTTAAAAATTTGATAAGAAATCCAGTAGAAAAATCTATGCCAGAATCAATAAAAAGCACTATTGCATCATTGATGGAAATATTTAGTGAGTTCAGAGTATTAACCGCTGGTCACAATGGTGAGTGGGGCGATCATTACATTAATAATTATCTCACCCAATGGCATCTCACTGAACTAAAGCTCCCGCTGGGTCAAAACGCATGGTTCCACGGTCGCCCTATTATGATTTTGCAGAATAACTATGAATTGGGGTTATTTAATGGTGATATTGGTTTTTGCTTACAGACATCAGATGACAGAAGTCGATTGGAAGTGTTTTTTGAAAATAAGACGCAAGGGGTTGCGGTCAATCTACTCAACGAGGAGGTAGTTGCTACTGCGTACGCTATGACGATTCATAAGTCGCAGGGATCTGAATTTGATCATGTCGCAATTACGTTTGATGATAGTCATGCAAGATTATTAAGCAAGGAGCTTATTTATACAGCGGTGACTCGTGCCAAAAAACAAGTGACCATATACAGTACAAAACACGCTTTTGAGAAAGCTGTCCAAACACCGACCGAAAGACATACCGGTTTGTCTCTACAGTTTGAGTACTTATGATTATCATTCTGAGCATAAAAAAAGCATCCAAATTGGATGCTTTTTTTGAACTTAGATATTGTTAGTCACTTAGAGGTAAGACTTAAACCTTATCTTCTTTGATAGCATAGATACCTGGCAGGTGACGCAAGTAACCATGGAAGTCCATACCACAGCCATAGACATAACGATCTGCGACATTAATACCGACGAAATCAACATCAAAATCGGCAACTTTGCGGTCATGCTGCTTGTTTAGCAGCACACAAGACTCGAGAGATAATGGTTTTTCTTTATTTAGCTCTTCGACAACAGCTTTTAGAGTGATGCCTTCGTCAAAAATATCATCAATCAACAAGACATGCTCGCCTTCGATACTCACATCAGGCTTGAATTTCCAATCAAGATCGCTAGTACCTTCATTATCACGATAGCGTGTCGCATGGATATAATGCATACGATGATAGAATGTCAGATGCGTCAATAATTGACCAGCGGGAATTAATCCACCGTTCATAACAACCATCACAATTGGGTTCAAACCAGCGTAGTGTAGGTTAAGCTGAGCGGCCAAGCGCTCATAAGCGGCAGCAACTTCAATGCTGCTGATCAGGCACTCTGAGTTACGTAATGTTTTTTCGATTTCTTGATTGCTGATTTGGGTCATCGGGCGCACCTTTGGTGAAAAATGCCAAGTATTTTAACAAGTTTTGGTAAGTTTTCCCAATGTTATATAACCATTTGGTCAAAATTTAGCAATTACTCTGGTTTTTCAATGATAAATGGACGGTAATAATTTGCCAAACGATTGAGCGAGTCATTTGGTAGATCAGGTAGTAGCTTGTTAAGCGCCATATTCATTCCTTTATCAATCGCAGATTTGGCAACTGGCACTGATTTGCGTTTGATCATACCTAATTTTAACGTTTCAGCGTAGCGGCTGACGAAGTGGGTTAATGTCGCATCATTCATGGTTTCGAGCGCTGTTTTAAACTTGGCTCTATCTACGTGCTCTGGTGTGATAGCAGCAAAGCCTTCAACGATAGTTCTAGCATCTGCTTCTGACAATTTAAAGCCAATACGTTTTACGCCTTCATTATCAATAAAAGTTGCCTGATCTTTTAGAAAGTGAAAGCTTGGCAGCACTTCTTCGTTACTTTCTTTACCAAGTAAGATATTAAGCAGGGTATCGGTTGAGCGCTCTATCATGGTGACGATTTTACGCATCGCGGCTTGGCGCTCAGGGTTTGGAATAATCTCTACCAAACCGACTAACAAATTGTCCGTTAGATCACGAGCTGTCTGATGAGTGAGCGCGTCTCGGTAAGGGTAATAATCTACTTGCTCATTTGAAGCAACGACTTGTTCGGCCTCGCTGATTAATACTTTTAATTTATCTGAAGGTACGAATCCAAAATAATGTGCCATTGTGCTTCCTTTATTTGTTGTTTTTCATGTCTCACTTGCGTTACATTTGTCGTGAAATCGGTTACCATTTAACCAGAATTTGAAACAAAGACTCACCACGCTATATGCTACTTAGTGACGCACCATCATTGTGTAATGCAAAAATTTATTGGCTAATACTCATTTCACATGATTTTTACAATTTATTCGGTGACGGGTCAGGTTATATGAATGACTCGCTGCACACTAATTTAGCATATTTTTTATATTTTGATTTAAAAAGCTTGAACTTATAAGACTACCTACTACTTGTCTAGGGAGAGATAAGATGAATAGTGCTATTGTACTGATATTCGGCGTTGCTGCTATGCTTTGTGGCTACGTGTTTTACTCAAAATTCATTGCTACCAAAATTTTAGCATTGGATAACAGTCGTCCCACGCCAGCGCATACGATGAAAGATGGGGTCGATTACGTTCCTACCAATAAATATGTACTATGGGGGCACCATTTTACCTCGGTGGCAGGCGCTGCACCGATTATTGGTCCCGCAATTGCGGTTATTTGGGGCTGGGTACCTGCCATCATTTGGGTGGTGCTCGGTACGATTTTTATGGCTGGTGTACATGATATGTCGGCCATTTGGGCAAGTATGCGCAATAGAGGTCAATCGATTGGCTCTATTGCAGGTACGGTCATGGGCACACGTGTCCGCAGTTTAATGATGGTTGTGATTTTCTTATTACTACTGATGGTCAATGCGGTGTTTGGTGTTGCTATTGCTAATATGATGATCAAAACGCCATCCGCTGTATTGCCTGTTTGGGGCGCCTTGGTGGTTGCCTTTATCATCGGTCAATGTATTTATCGCTACAAGATGAATTTGGTTTGGGTATCTATTCTCGGGGTAAGCGCTTTATACGGGCTGATCTATCTTGGCCCTATGTTCCCGATTGTGTTACCTGAGACCGTGATGGGCTTACCTGATAACGCTGTATGGATTCTTATTTTATTCGCCTATGCGGCGATTGCTTCGTTGTTGCCCGTATGGATGCTGCTTCAACCTCGCGATTATATTAATGGATTACAGTTATTTGTCGGTTTGATTTTATTGTACGCAGCTATCTTTATCGGCACGCCAAATATTGTCGCGCCAGCAATAAACACAGCACTGCCAGTTGGCACGCCATCATTGATGCCGCTGCTGTTTGTGACGATTGCTTGCGGTGCAATCTCAGGATTTCACGGATTGGTTGCGACAGGGACGACGTCTAAGCAGATTGATAAAGAAGAAGACGCGCGTTTCGTTGGTTATTTTGGTGCGCTAGGTGAAGGTATGCTGGCACTCGGCGCAATTCTAGCAGCAACCGCAGGTTTTGCTACCCTTGGTGATTGGCAAGCGGTCTATCAAAAATTTGGCGACGGTTCTATCGGTGCCTTCATTGATGGTGGTGCGACCATATTAAATGCGGGTGTTGGCATCGACATGGTACTATCACAGACGATGCTTACGGTCATGGCTGCCTTGTTTGCAGGTACCACTATGGATACTGGTGTACGCCTGCAACGCTATATTTTTCAAGAGTTCGGTGAGTTTTATAACCTGCCAGTCCTCAATAAAAGCGTGGTCGCAACATTGCTTGCTGTCGGCAGCTGCTTGCTATTAGCATTCGGCGCGGGCGGTATTGATGGTGCTGGTGGTATGATTATCTGGCCACTATTTGGTACGACTAACCAGCTAATGGCGGCGTTAACACTAATGATCGTAACGGTTATCTTGTTACGTAAAGGCAAACCAGTTTGGTACACTTTAGCGCCATTGTCGTTCTTGCTAGTCATGACGGTATTTGCACTACTGATTCAGCTTAAAACTTTCTTCACTGATGGCAATTGGCTGCTGATCATTATGGATATCATTATCTTGATAGCAACCATCTTAGTAACGTTTGAGAGTCTGTCTGTATTACGCAAAGAATGGTCGATACACAAAGGCAAAAGCGGTGACATTTAAACGCTAAACCATATTAAATATTTATCAACTCAAAAACGCTAGCAGCAATTGCTGGCGTTTTTTGTATCACATAGGCATGATAGGCAATAAGAAATAAGTAGGGTATAAGCGAATTATGGAAAATAAAAACACATCAAATGATATAGAAAACGCCCAACCACCAGAGAGTACTCAACCATGGTGGCAACGATTTGTGGCTGGGTTGAATGAGTTTTATCATGCACCTTATCGCCAAACGATGGCACGTGCTGCCCGTGATGAAGAAGATTTCTTTATGCTGCTGATGTTTGCTGAAAGCTTAGGCATTGATAATCCTGCCAGCTTTTATACCTTAGAGTTACAGCCGTTATTTTTAGAAAACTTTCACGAATGGCACACGCGCATGGGTATGGATAGATGCCCATTTGACCATGTTGGCTGCTGCTAATCGTTTATTTATGATTGAAAAATAAAAATAATATAAGAAATGAGATGAAAATATGGCATTACATCCTCTACATACATTAGTAGAACAACTAAAAGCACAACCGATTATATTTATCGGCGGTAAGGGCGGTGTGGGAAAAACCACTACTGCCGCCGCACTTGCCAGTTATTACGCAAGCCAGCAGCAAAAAACGCTGATTGTCTCAACCGATCCAGCACACAGCTTGGGCGACGTGTTGGATACACAGCTTAATAACGCAAAAACAGCAATATCACCTTATTTAGATGCCATTGAGTTAAATCCTGATGTAATCGTTGACGAGCATTTTTCTCAAGTTGAGCGTACGATTAAATCCTATGCCAATCCAGATATGATGCCCAAAATTCGTGAGCATCTGAGACTATCAAAATCAGCACCCGGCGCCCAAGAAGCAGCGATGCTCGAATCCATGTGCCAGCATTTAGTCGAAGCGGCAGATGCAGGCTATGAGCATATTATCTTTGATACTGCACCGACAGGGCATACGCTACGGTTGCTAGTACTACCAGAAATGATGGGTGCATGGACAGATGGACTGCTTGCTCAGCAACGACGGCAAGCCAAGCTACGCTCAGTAGCGACGCATTTGGACAGTCACAATCAAAAAAGCAGTCAAACGGATAGCGCTCAAAAGAACCATGTGGCCAATCCGTTTGCCGCAAAAAAGCCTGATCGCTGGGAGCAAGCGGTATCCGTGCTAGAAAAGCGCAAGCAGTTATTTCGTCAAGCAGGACTGCTGCTGCATGATCGTACACAAACGGCAATTGTGTTGGTTATGACGGCTGACGTGTTGCCGTTGGCTGAGACCAAACGGGCTATCGAACAGCTAGAGGACAGCAAGCTCACGCCCGCAGCAATAGTCATCAATCAGTTGATATCAACAACGCAGTCGGATGAGTTTTGGCGCCGCCGTGCTGAGCGTCAGCAGGATTTGCTGCAGGATATTGAAAACAATTTTTCTAAATATCCGCTGTATCCAGTTTATCTGCAGCAAACAGACGTACGTGGCACAGAGGCATTGAGTGCGTTGTTAAATGATAGCAACTCATGACTCACGCTTGTAGGTCTGTAATTTGCCCGACAGCGACCATGCCATATCTGCGCGCAGCAGCTGCGCCTGTTCAGACTTACCACTGCTAAGCGATGACCATTGCGGTTTGCCGCGAGCCTTTTTTAGCTCACTAGGTAATTTATTCGCAGGCCATACGGTAATCGGGTTGCTATCTTTATCAGTATTGCTGTTGCTATCATCATTTGACGATGTCTCAAGGCTGCTTTTCTCGCCTTTATATAATAGCTGGGTGGCGTCTGTAGCAGCATGGCCGCGATGGCGTAGGGCAGTGAGTAAGTCGATCGCTCGCGTTGCTAGCAATGTCAACGTCGCAGGATCGATATACAAGCGTTTTACCCCAGTAATCCTATCGGCAATACTACTGGTGTTAGATAGTAACCCGCCTGCGATACCACCTATCGCTGCACCCAAGCCCAATGTCGTACCTAGCGCTGCTGCATCAATACCCAACCCTAACAGCGCACCCGCTGCTGCGCCAGAAGTGGTACGGATACCATAGCTCTTGAGGAGTTCAGGATCAAATGGGTCTTGCTGATAGGCTTGCAATTCAAGCGGGGTTGCCGCGACTGCGTTATCATAAAACTTATAGAGGTTAAGTAAATTGTGCTGCATCGCACGCTCACTTTGTCTAACTGCTTCTTGCATTTGTTCTAATACAGGCATCGGGTCGTCATCTTCATTAATCTCGCGTACAAAAGAAGCGACATTCAATAAAAAGTCAGCAATAATAATATTGGCCTCATCATACAACTGCGCCCAATCTTCAGTCCGGCGCTGCATCAATTGCTCAAGCATCTCAGAATGAGTGAGCATAGTGGCTAGGTTTTGCCAAAGATGCATCTCATCTTCAAATTCAAAAGCAACGGAATCAAAACGTGTGGAGATATGTAGATTGCGTCTTGCCAGCATGGTTTGCCAATCATCAATATTGGCATTCTGACTGTCGGTAAAGTTAAAGACAGGCATCACCGGAATGGCAGCCCACGATAAAATCGCTAGCTCATCTTTATACTTGCCCAATACTGGCTCACGAGCATCTACCACATAGATGGCCATATCACTTGCCAGCAGCTGACGAATCACTTTTGCTTCTTGGCTATAATCATAGCTGTCTAGAACACCGCTATCTGCACCTTGAGCGATATCTGATGCCAAAAACTGCTGCAAGCGCTCAATACCATCACGGCGACTGGCGGTGTTGTCCTCCAACCAATCCATAAGTCCTGATGCGTCCTCTAGGCCTGGTGTGTCGTATAGTGCTACCAGCACCTCACCCGTTTGACTGTCTGTCAGACTTGCTTGCTCGACATGACGCGTGGTCGCCGCTTCGTTTTTGACTTCACCAAAATAGACATCACGCAGTAACGTGCGCAATATGGAGGTCTTACCGGTATTGGTATGTCCCACGACCGCCAATTTTAGCGCTTCACCACTGGCGATGGTTTTTTTTGTCACATTTGTGGTGGCTGGCGGTACTGCTTCAGTTGATATGGCTTGATAATCATGAGTCACTTTCGAATGAGCGGCCGGTGATTGCGAGGTGTCAGAGTTATTATTTGAGTGGCTGGGCAACGCCTTGTCTGCAAAAAGACCTGTAGGCGTGTGATGCTCGTAATTTTCTTTTTTATTGTCATTATTCATAGTCGCGTCTTATTATTATTGATGATCAAACTTTAGCCATTTATTGTAAAACAAATCTGGTGGCAGGTTGGTTCTGGATGCGTAGTGTCCATATCGTAAACTGTATTTTATGTATCCATGATACGCTATGAGATTGCTGTAGGTGGTCGCAGCAGTACCTTGATTTTTTTCTTAATGCCCTTGGCACGAAAAAACCGCTGCCACATTCGGTAAAACACCCCAAATATCAGACCAACAATATTATCGTGACTGGTCTCACCAACAGCCCCATATTTGACGGGATTATTGACGGTGTCTTCTTCTACGTAAGTGCCAAACCAGCGATCAAAAATAATAAGAACGCCGCCATAATTTTGGTCAATATATTCACTATTGGTACCATGATGGGCGCGGTGGTTGGATGGGGTGTCAAAGATATACTCAACCCATTTTGGAAATTTCCCCACCGTCTCGGTATGGATAAAGAACTGATAAATCAAATCTAACGCATAAAAGAAAAATACCCAGACAGGATGCACACCCAATATCATCAGCGGGACGAAAAATAACCACCAACCTGTCACCGAGTACAGCAGGCTTTGGCGCATGGCGGTGGATAAATTCATCTTATCATCTGAATGGTGCACGACATGCGCTGACCAAAACCAATTCATGCGGTGTGAGGCACGGTGAAACCAGTAATAGCTGAACTCAACCGCGACAAATATGGGTATGGCTGTCAGCAATGTCACCTCAATAGTGAATAGTCGGTATTGATATAGCCACAGGCAAATAGGCAGCACAATAAGTGCTTGGACAATCAATTCAAATCCGAGATAAGAGCCGCCCAAGCTAAAATTGGTCATCGCACGGCGCCAGCTAAAGCTTTCATTTTTCCCACGCTTAGACTGATAAAACCACTCTGCCAAAAACAATAAGAAAAATGGGCCACTAGCCAGCGGTAACAGCCATTCTTGCCAGTGAGCAGGTAAGATACTTGCCAGCATTGGCTGCCATGACTCTGGTGCAGCGGTTAAGATACTTTGGTTTAACGCCTCTTTGTAATTATCCAATATCTGACCATACTCACCTGATGTTAAGAGGGTGTTGTCTGTTGACATATTTGGCTCCTAGCCACTATAAAACATCCTTGTTATCCAAGAGATAACTATTTTCTATATTACTGGTTTATTTTGTCCCTTTTATAAAAATAATTATTATTAAGTATCGCATTCAAAAACTTTAAGAATTAATATCCACCAAGCCAATTTTTCGCGCAGAGAGCGCTGTTTGCCACTGCTGATAGCGAACGGCTTGTTTATCTACTGGTTTATCATCCGTACGAGCGTCAGTCAAGCCAGCAGAAGGGGTGGTATCACTAAGCAGCTGTACAATAAGACCATCTTTTGCATGAGCGGCGATTTGATCAAGTTTTCGTAGCGTACCGCGGTCGGGCAGTGCTTTGCTATGAATACCTAATAGGACTTGTACAGGGTGCTCGTCTAAGTAGTGTTTGAGCCGTGTGATGTCCTCACGATCATCGACGATACCAAAATTCTCAATCTTACTTGATTCTGAAAAATCATGACGGTCATCATTCAACCCTGACTGCCACCATTCATCCTGATTTGAAGGATATTCAAGCAGGGCGACCAGTTTCTTACCGGCGCTAACGGTCGCCTTTGGTGCGATAGGTGCGGGTGCTTCCGTAAAGTCATCGGCATCAACCACGTGCCGCTGCCAAAAGTTTATTATCTTTTGGTAATACGGTTGCTTGATGTCTAAGCGCATCTTTTTGCGGCGGAACATCAAGGCACAAAATACCCATGCTATCGCACGCGGGACAATACCGTACATCAGTAAACTACCGACTAGCAATCCTGCCCATTGCCGTGCCACAGACAGTGGCATGGCTTCTGTTACCAGCCTGCTTTGTGCAATAGCGGTACTATCCGGCACATCAAATCCCACCATGCTTGGTAGCCATCCAAGTATTTGAGTTAAGCTAACTAATGCCTGATCAGAGAGTAAGGTCGACTCCCAGCTAAAGCTATACTGACGCACAATTAATAAAAATATAATCGCAAGCAGCATACCGGTCAACGTCGCAAGCCATAACTGATGGCTAAACCGTCCCAAATACCAACGCATACCGCTGTGCTGTAATTGTCGCTCATACAGATCGACGGCCGCCTTGGTCACATCGTCTTTACCGCGTATGAGATAGCTGGGACTGACAATGCTGGCAAACCAACTGGGCGCTTGCTGGTCTCGATTGATAAGTGTCATGACAAGCCAGCCACCAAGCATAATAGTATGAAAACCAAGCAAGCAAACCAAGACATAAAAGAAATTCACCACATTAGACTGCAATAGCGTGAACAGTCCCAAAAATCCCGAGATGCACCACACCACACTCATGACGATCATGATGCCTTTTATGCGGCCATCAATCTTACCCAGTACCCGCGCAAGCGCCCCATTGCTATCGATGCGTGAGGCCCGTCGATGCAGCTTTTGGATAGGTGTGCCATCCTCGCTCTGTAGCTTTTCCGTGATCAGTAACGGGTCAGTGGCAAAGACGTGCTGATCAGTCTCTAAGGCACGTACCAGCTCGGTCAGTTGGTCTTGGGGTGATAGCATAAGGCGCTGATATCCGTATAAGAACGTCAATATAAGTAATGGAAAGCAAAAAATGCGGGTTTAATCGCTAAAAATTATTGTAGCGTATATAGAATGAGAATAATGTCTATTATTTTTATCATAGCAAACACTCGTAAAATCAGCCAAAATGAATAAACAAACCAACACGTGCTAAGAGCTGCATAAAAAGAGTGAGGGTAGCATATGAATAACGGCATGAATAATAAAACCTATCTTATCATCGGCGGAACGGGCGGTATTGGTCAGGCCATGGTCAAGCAGCTGGTACAAGAGTCAGCTGCCGATCAAACTGACGGCGCATCTGCTAAAAGACATAGTACACAAGTATTCGCCACTTATCATCGCAGTGAGCCGAACTTTGAAGCAGAAAATCTGCACTGGTTACCCATGAATATCAGTGATGAAGACAGTATCCAAAAAGCGGCCGACACCATCAAGCAGACAATGGGTCATGTCGATTGGGTCATCAACTGCGTGGGATTATTACATACCAAGACTGCGCAGCCAGAAAAGGCCTTGAGGCAGATTGAAACGGCGTTCTTTTTACAGAACATGCAAATCAATGCACTAGCAAGCTTGCTGATAGCCAAGCATATCAAACCGTTGCTCGCCAAAGCTAAACGCAGCGCTAGCCATCCAGCTATTTTTGCGACCATATCAGCCCGCGTCGGCAGCATCACTGACAATCAGCTAGGCGGTTGGTATAGTTATAGAATGAGTAAGGCGGCGCTCAATATGGGGATGAAAAACTTGAGTATCGAATGGGGCCGATCACTCAAAGAGGTGTGCGTGGTCGTTATGCAACCGGGCACGGTGAATACCCAGCTATCTGCGCCGTTTCAAGGCAATGTCGCTGAAGGACATCTATTCTCGCCAGTGTATAGCGCCGAGTGTTTATTGGAAGTGCTATCAGGGATGACGGCTGCCCAATCAGGCAGTTTTGTCGATTGGGCAGGAGAGTCGATACCTTGGTAATGATACAGATGATAGGGTGATTTAGGATGGTTATCCTGTTAAAACACTAATAAGCCATAAATAAGTCCATAAACTCATTCACTGGCGTTTGCTCCAATTTTTCTTGATCGTCACACAGCTCAATGATTTGCTGACACCGACTATCGATAAAGCGAGTAGCCAAGCTGGCTCGGAACTTTGCCTCAAGTATAGGAATGCCCTCGGCACGGCGGCGTTTATGACCGATAGGATACTCGATGGCGACTTTTTCTGTGCTACTGCCATCTGTAAAGAATACCTGAATGGCATTGGCAATAGAGCGCTTACTGGGGTCATGGTAATCTTTTGAATACTGTGCGTCTTCTTCTACCACCATTTTTTCGCGTAGCTCATCGATTGATAAATGCTCTTCGTGATAGTCATCCTCATAGTTCTCCGCCATCAAATCGCCTGTCAATAGTGGCACAGCCACCATATATTGTAAGCAGTGATCCCGATCAGCTGGGTTAGCAAGCGCGCCCTCTTTTGAGATGATGCGAATTGCTGAATCATGGGTGGTTAGGACAATTTTTTCGATCTCATCAATTCGACCTTTCACATGTGGATGCAAAATGACGGCCGCTTCACAGGCAGTCTGGGCATGAAACTCAGCAGGAAAGCTTATTTTAAATAAGATGTTTTCCATCACATAACTACCAAAATCTCGCTGGAATTTAAAGCGACGATCGTCTTCAGGCTTTGTGGCGAGATCTTTATTGGTATGGCTAAACAGCACATCATAAAATCCCCACTGCGATGCGGTTAATGCGCCAGGGATACCCATTTCACCACGCGCGGTAATATCTACCAGACGTACCGCACGGCTGGTTGCATCACCTGCCGCCCATGATTTTCGGCTGCCCGCGTTGGGTGCATGACGATAGGTACGTAGTGCCTGACCATCGACAATGGCTTGTGAGATGGCGGCCATGATGCGCTCGCGTGGCAGCTGATAGAGTTTGGCGACGACCGCAGTTGAGGCTAATTTGACCAAAAACACATGATCAAGACCCACGCGGTTGAATGAGTTTTCGAGTGCCATGACGCCTTGAATTTCATGCGCCATGATCATGGCCTCAAGCACGGCCCTCATGGTCAGAGGTGCTTGCCCTTGGCTGATATTTTTTTGACTGATATAGTCGGCGACCGCTAAGATGCCGCCCAAGTTATCAGACGGATGACCCCACTCAGCAGCGAGCCACGTATCATTATAGTCAAGCCAGCGCACCATACAGCCGATGTCAAAAGCGGCTTTGATGGGGTCTAGTCTATAGGAGGTGCCAGGGACGCGAGCGCCATGCGGCGTTATTTGATCAGGGCAATCAGGCCCCAAGTGCTTGGTACACTCAGGGAAGCGCAGTGCCAGTAGTCCGCAGCCGATGGTATCCATGAGACAATGGCGTGCAGTACGCCATGCATCAGTAGGATTTGGTGACTCGTTATCTATGGAATAATTGAGCACATAATCAGCGATTTTTTGGATTTCATCGTCATATTCTGGACGGATATTGCTCTCTACCGTTGCCTCATTTGTATTTGAATGGGCTGTATCTGAATTGGTATTTGACATGGTTGTTTCCTCTTCCTTGAGTGTGCTAACTTTTCGCTTTGTTGACCCATGCTCGCAGTCATCCTTTTAAAGCGGTTATCATTCAAAAGTAGCATACTCAATATGGAACAACCAGACTGAATTGTGTTAAGAAGTAAAACTTTGTAGGCCGTTTAAATCATCAAATAGAGCAGACCTAAAATAAACAGCGCTGCTATAATAAACAGCAGGAAGCTTAAAACTTTGGTCGTGGTTGACGCAGTATCCACACTTTCTTTTCTTACTTTGTTTTTCTTAGCAACGTATAGCACCATCTTCACGTGCTCAATATTATCTTCAAGATAATGCTCTCCTTCAGGTACAAAACCCAAAGACTCATAAAAACTAAGCAAATATACTTGTGCCGAGATAATAATCGGGCGTTTTTTACCGTATTTTTTGCGGCAATGAGCAATAGCCTGAGTCATTATTTGGCGTGCTATGCCGTCACCTCTGTGCTCTGATAACACAAGCACTCTACCGATGGCAGGCATGGCAGTGTGGTTGGTCTTGATCGTAGGGTCGGCGACCGATAGATTGGATTTTAGTTTATTGAATTCAGGCGGAACAATGCGGCAATAGCCCACTAACGCTGCGTTTTGATGAGCAATCAAATGCAAGCAATCAAAATCGACTTCATCCATATCTTGATAAGCACAGTTTTGTTCGACGACAAAAACCTGCGAGCGTGCTTTTAGGATATGGTAAAGGTCAACTGAGGTCAGCTCGTCAAAGGTTTTGATAGAAAATTCACAATTCATAATGGGCAAGCTTCTGGCAATAGGCGGTAAAATAGGGGCATTATAACGATTTAGGCAGTCATTAACCATTCCTAACCCTTTAGGGTCTGGCTGATTTTGTCTAAATTTAAGCTATCAGACATGGCACTAAATATCTCAAAGTATTTGCCGCGTTGGGCATAAAGCACCTCATGGGTACCTGTCTCAACCACTTCGCCATTTTCTATGACTACCAGATCATCGGCATCGATGATTTGGGCAATATTGTGCGAGACCATAATCACGGTACGGTCTTTTTTGATCAAATCGAGGCTTTTTTTAACTTGCTGACTGGCAATGGCATCAAGACTGGCGGTTGGCTCATCCAAAAACACAATCGGCGGATCTTTTAAAAACATCCTTGCCAGCGCGATACGCTGCTGTTGTCCACCTGATAAGGACTTAGCGGTACTCTCATAGCCATCAGCTAACCCTATAATCTGCTCGTGTATAGAAGCTTTTTTTGCAGCCACAATGATGTCATCAATGCTAGCATTCATATTCCCATAACGGATGTTTTCACTGATCGTACCCGAAAATATATGATTACTTTGTAGTACCAACCCAATGCGCTGACGCAACTCGTGAGTATCACAGTCAGCCAGATCGTGCCCATCTAGGCAGATCGTACCAGCGTCTGGGGCATAGAACTTGACCAATAGATTGATAATCGTGCTCTTGCCAGCGCCAGAGAGGCCAACCAGCGCCGTGATACGGTTGGGCTTAATAGTGAAGCTGACGTCTTTGAGCGCTTGCGTCCCATTCGGATAAGTAAAATCGACATGTTTAAGCTCGATATGACCTTTTAGGTTGTCGCTACTGATACCAGCGATGCTCTCGACTTGGCTGTCATCTTCTAAAATATCAAAAAAACCTTCGGCATAGGTCAATGCATTATTTATCTGGTCGTAGATGCGGTGCAGCTGGCGAATAGGGGCAGCGACGTTTTGAAATAGCATAACGTGAAATAAAATCATTCCAATGGTCATCTCACCTTGTAGGACAAAATAAGCGGTGAGCAGGATGATAACCACCACACCAATCTGCTCGATAAAGGTTTTGATGGCATCATACACAAACCCAATACTGCGAATACGCAGCTGATTATCGGTCATTTCCTTTTGAATGGCTAAGTGCTTTTCTGCTTCTATCGACTCACGGACAAAGGATTTCACCACGCTGATCGAATTGATCAAAGATATTACCAAACCGCTTTTGGCTTCTCTATAGCCACGCATCTGCCGACGAAAACCTTGTAGGCGCTTGGCTTGTTTTTGGCTGATAAAAAAGTAAATGGGAATGATAATAAGACCGACCAAGCCTATCCAAAAATTGGTCGAAAACATAATGATAAGCGCCACGATTGCATTGGCAAACAGCGGTAGCATATCGATAAAAAAGTTCTGTACCAGACTGGTTAAGCTGCTGACCCCATAGTCAATACGGGTTTGCAACTTGCCACTGTCGTTTTCGCTACTGGTATAAAATGCCATCCGATAGGTCAAGATGCGCTCAATGATTTTTTGCGATAAATCACGTGATAGATTGATACGAATCTTTTCGCCGAAGAAGCGTTGCCCAAACGAGATGAATATCGATAATATCTCTTTGGTTAAGAGTACCGCACTGATAATGGTCAGCATGCGCACGCCAGCTTCCCAAGGCTCAGCGAGGGTAGCGATTTCGGTCAAGGTATCAACGGCATAACGTAGTACAAAGGCATTAACTTGCGCGGTAAAGGAGCCTAGAGCAGTCAGCGCTAAGGTGGCGATGATAAGCAAGCGATAAGGCTTAGCAAATACCGCCAGTTTTTTGAGGATATCCCACAGCAGCGCCCGCCGTTCTTTTTTCTCGACTGGCGGTTTTTTGTCTAACTGTGCGCGGCGTGGTTGGGGAGATGTCGGCATAAAACTCTATCACAAATTAAAGTAAGCCATGACTACGCTTAAAACGCATCCGCTGGCACAAAAACTTCACCAACCATGATACGCCTTGCTGAACGACTCATCGACACTTTTTTGGCTTGCCAGCGTCCATCGACCAGTTCGGTTTTTCCGCCAACGAGCAATGTCCCTGATGGATGACCAAAACGTACCTCTGTCAGCTCGCCAGCACCAGCAGCTTTGTTAACAAGCGTGCCTTGCGTGGTTGCTGCTGCAGCAATCGCGACTGCTGCTGTCCCCATCATAGCGTGATGCAATTGCCCCATACTCATGGCACGGACGACTAGATCAATCTCTTCTGCATCGACCGATTTACCACTAGAGGCGCTATAGCTCTGTGCGTTACCAACCCATGCGATTTTAGGAATGTGTTGGCTGGTTTGCGCCTCGCTCACATCTTTAAATAATCCCATCGCCACGCCGCCTGTGGCACGGATTTTTTCAAGCTTGGTAAGTAGCTCGCTGTCGCTATTGATGTCGCCTTGTAATTCAGTACCCGTAAAGCCCAAATCTTCTGCGTTTATAAAGATGGTTGGGATGCCTGCACTAATGAAGGTGGCTTTGATGCTATCAGCCTCTAGACCGCAGCCTGATACATCGAAATCATCGACCAAATTGCCCGTCGGGAACATGTCGCTGGTGGCATCAACCGGATCGATAAACTCAATTTTGACTTCAGCTGCTGGGAAGGTCACACCGTCTAATTCAAAATCGCCCGTCTCTTGAACGTGTACTTTGTCATTTGCGTCTTTATAGACGGGCACATGGGCAATAATGGTTTTACCGATATTCTCTTGCCAAATGCGTACTTCACAAATACCGCTTTCAGCATTGTCATCGATGCTGTTAGCAATTTTGTCGGCATCAACTAGACCCATATTAATGGCACAGGCACCGACGGCTGCAGTTAAGTTACCACAGTTACCCGCCCAATCAATCATAGGTTTTGTGATATTGACTTGTCCGAACAAGTAGTTTACATCATGGTCTGGTCTGTCAGAGGCCGATAAAATTACCGTCTTTGAGGTACTAGAGCTACCATTGCCGAGACCATCGATTTGCTTGCCGTAAGGATCTGGGCTACCGATGACCCGTAGCAGAAACTTATCACGTGACTCGCCAGCGACTTGGCATCGCTCAGGTAAATCAGACAGTTTAAAGAATGTCCCCTTTGAAGTACCACCGCGCATATGAGTAGCGGGGACAGATAGTTGTGGGGCGAATGTATTTTTATTATTTGACACTTTAAAGTCCTTTTAAATATTTTGTGATGGAAATATTGATTTTAAATAAGGTCTTCGCTCATAAATCATGTTTGTTGAATGAAGATACGATTAACATAGGTTTACCCTCAATGAGCGGGCTAGTTTCTT
>NZ_LNDJ01000070.1 GCF_001444505.1 Psychrobacter piscatorii
GTAGTCATTCAAGTCCACAGCCTCGTAAAATAAAAGGCACTAGAAAGTCTGCTGCGCGTGCTTCATCTTCTGCGTCATAAGCTGTTTTGTCCATCAGGCCGACAATTTCAATCTCAAATTCAGCGTAACGCTGGGTCGTCGCCCATATCAAAATTAGTAGTTGCAAGGGATCTGTAATCGCAATCTTGCCTTGCTTATGCCACTCTTTCATGACTTGCGCTTTATCATTTACCCAATCTTTCATCGTTGTTGACATAAATTCGTGCAAGTGAGGCGCACCGCCGATGACCTCAATGGCAAACAACTTATGACGACTCGGATTGACAAAAGCTTGATGCAGCTTGGTACGGACAAACTTTTCAATGACGGTTTTTGGATCGCTGTCCACTGTCATGGTCACCAAGCCGTCATTCCATTCTTCAATAATCGAGCGTAGCACAGCCATATATAGGTTTTTTTTGTTTTTAAAATAATAGTGAACGTTGGCTTTAGGCAGTCCTGCTCGATCAGCGATGCCTTGCATCGTAGCACCGCGATAGCTTTGGAGCACGAACTCCTCTTCAGCGGCTGCCAGTATCAACGCTTGATTGTGCGCGCGCGTAACTTGTTGACTACGATGCGAAGGCGCATCAGTAGTCAGGGTTTCTTCTTGCTGATTATCTTGAGTCATAACAATGGTATCTCACTCCAAGTGGCTGGTTCGACAAAATAGTCGCTATATTTTTGAATGTTTTTATATATCAATGCACAGATTTTCGCAGTAAGAACCACCAAATAAAAAAATTCTCATAAAACAGTTGACCAATTAGTCAGGTTTTAGCAGAATGGTGATTATAAATCACACGTATTACGACCAAAACTATACTGCCATGTCATTTTGCGGCTCAACTATTAGTATTTCCTCAAAAAATACGTTCTGTATCGTCAATTTATCATGATTAGAAAGCTAGCAACTTAAATACGCACTGTGGGTTTGCTTAAATAAAAATGCAAACGTCGAAAAACTAAAAAATGAACCATAAAAACATCGATTGCTATCGCTAAGTCTAAGCAAAAAACCACCATGTATAAACCTTTATTAAACAATAGTTATCCAGTCCACATAATGGGCTGTCATATCAACAAAAAGGATATCTCCATGAGCTTAGCCTTAGCGCAATTTAATGATTTGTCTCAAGAGGTCGCAGTCTCGCAGCTTTTGATCTGTTGCACCAGTAGCGCCTGGGCCAACAAGCTTGCCTACGCTCGCCCTTTTGCAGACGTTGATGCGCTCTTAGCGAATAGCGATGCTATCTGGCATGACGTGCAAACCAATGAGGCCAACTTGCTAGAAGCGTTCGATGGACATCCACAAATCGGTAATGTGGCTTCTTTAAAAGAGAAATATCGCAATACACAAGATAGCGCCGCACATGAGCAGTCTGGCGCTAACGATGCAGCAGACGATGTACTCGAAGCGCTCGCTAAAGGCAATCAAGATTATCTTGATAAATTTGGTTTTATTTTTATTGTCTTTGCAACCGGCAAAAGCGCGGCGCAAATGCTCGATTTGCTCTTGGCGCGCCTGCCAAATGATCGCGCAACAGAGCTGGCCAATGCCGCCGCAGAACAAAATAAAATCACACGTTTACGTCTAAGCAAACTATTAGGTAATGCTTAGATGATCAACAGCTATCAAACCACATTATTACTATCAATGTTTGTCCGACGTTCTACTTATCAAATACGCTAGCATCATTACTCTATTTACGTCTTTACTAAATACAAAGGAAGCCTTATGTCTGCCACCTTATCATCACATATCTTAGACACTCATTTGGGCACGCCTGCAGCTGATATCGCCGTCCGCCTACACCGCGTAACAGACAGCGGTGACACGATACTGCTTGCGCATGGGACGACCAATCACGATGGCCGCGTGACACCAGATGCTTGGCAGTTTGAGTCAAGCATTGATAGCACTGAGCGTCAGCTAGATACGGGGCGCTATACCGTGACATTTGATACTCAGGCATATTTTGACACCCAGCAGTTGACCGCATTCTATCCGCAGGTGGTCATCGACTTTGTGATAAAAGACGCAAGCCACTATCACGTGCCATTACTTCTGAGTGCGCATGGTTATAGTACCTACCGCGGATCATAACCGACCCTTATTATCAAAAAACTGTGAGCGAAAATCGTTATCCGCTCACAAATATTTTATCAAGACACTGTCATATTAAAGGACATTTACCGCATGGGCGCCTATCTTCTCGAATGGTTGAGTTTATTTTTTCGCTGGTTTCATGTTATCGCAGGGGTGGCATGGATTGGTGCATCGTTTTATTTTGTGTGGCTGGATCTGAGCCTACGCAAGCCGCCACAGTGGAAAGCAGACAAAGGAATCTCAGGTGATCTTTGGGCTGTGCATGGCGGCGGGTTTTATGAGATTGCCAAATACAAGCTCGAACCCGAGGAGATGCCAAAGACGCTACATTGGTTTAAGTGGGAAGCGTATACCACGTGGCTGACGGGTGCGGCGATGATGTCGATCGTCTATTATGCCAATGCAACTGCCTATCTGATCGATCCAAGCAAAGTGCCTTTTACCAGTATCGGTGCCATTGCGACAAGCTTGCTGTTTTTATTTGGTAGTTACTTTATTTACGAAGTCATTGTGCGCAGTCATTTGGGCAAAAACGCCTTTATCTTTAGTACCCTGATTTTTATCTTGTTGGTTATCGCGAGTTGGGGTTCTTATCAGCTGTTTAGTGATCGCGCCTCGTTCATCCATATCGGGGCGATTTTGGGCACGGTGATGGTCGGTAACGTATTCTTCGGTATTATGCCAGCGCAGCGCGCACTCGTTGACTGTGTGCGGCGCGGCGAAAAACCGGGCAAAGAAGTCGCTGAATTGGCACTGCAAGCCAAAAACCGCTCACTGATGAATAACTACTTTACCCTGCCACTCATCTTTACCATGATTAGCAACCACTATCCGATGATGTATGCTCATGAAAAAGGTTGGTTGGTCTTGGTGTTTGTTGGCGTGATCACTGCAACGGCACGTCATTATTTTAACCAAAAACATTTAGGGCATAAAAAACCACGCTACTTGGTTATCCCAGCCATACTGACGGTATTGTTGATTATTTGGATGCGACCTGAACCAATTGATCCAGCGCCTGCAATGCCCGCTACTGCCGCAGTAACACCTACGACAACTAATAGCACCCCAACAGCTACAAGCGCGACTACTAATACTAATACTGATAACGTTAATAATAGCAGTGTTAGCAATAATGCCGCCACTGCTGCTGAAGCCGTACCAGTGAGCGCATCAGCAGATGACGCTATGATGGATGTTGTACATACGCGCTGTAGCACTTGTCATGCGGTGCAGCCCACACAGCAAGGTTTCGCCGCACCTCCAGCCGGTATCATTTTGCAAACACCAGAAGACCTAAAAACACACAAAGCAAAAATCGTTACTGCGGTACAAACTGGCTATATGCCACTTGGTAATATCACTCAGTTAACAGATACAGAACGTCAGCAGCTTGTAGCGTACGCATCATCCTTGTAGTTTGTTATCAATAGAAAACTTTCCTTGGCGAGCAATATTCAATTAAATATTTAAGGCTCTACGAGATATAGGAACATAAACAATGAGCAAAAAAATCATCAGTGATTTTGATCAAAATACATACCCACGCGACCTAAAAGGCTACGGTGGCAAGCCACCAAAAGCCAATTGGCCGGGCGGCGCGAAAATCGCCGTACAGTTTGTATTGAATATCGAAGAAGGGGCAGAAAATAGCGTCATTCATGGCGATGGACAATCAGAGCGCTTTTTGTCGGATATCTTGGGTACGCCCGAATTTAACAACCGTCACCAGTCTATCGAGTCAGCATTTGAATACGGCAGCCGTGTTGGTGTGTGGCGGGTGTTGGATGTGTTTAAAGAGTATGGCGCTCCTATCACCACTTTTACTTGTGCTGCCGCTGCCGAAAAAACCCCGCATATTATCGAGCGCGTATTAGAAGACGGTCATGAGATTGCCAGTCACGGCCTGCGCTGGATCACTTATCAATATATTTACCGCGAGACGGAACGTGAGCACATTCGCCGTGCAACCAACATATTTGAGCGCATGCTCGGCAAACAGCCGCTCGGCTGGTACACGGGACGCGATAGCCCAAACACGCGCGAGCTGGTCGTCGAACAAGGTGGCTATCACTATGACTCTGACTCCTATGGCGATGAGCTGCCCTACTGGCTCAATGTCAAAGCCCAAGATGGCAATACAATCACACGCAAGCCGCATTTGGTCATCCCTTATAGCTTAGAGACCAATGACATGCGCTTTTCTTCTAGCCCGGGGTTTACTCACGCCGAGCCATTTTATCAATACCTCAAAGACAGCTTTGACACCCTTTATGAAGAAGGCGCAGAAACCCCCAA
The DNA here is from genome assembly GCF_001444505.1 of Psychrobacter piscatorii. GTDB lineage: Bacteria > Pseudomonadota > Gammaproteobacteria > Pseudomonadales > Moraxellaceae > Psychrobacter > Psychrobacter piscatorii_B. The sequence goes on from NZ_LNDJ01000070.1 coordinate 4,448, forward strand.
AATGCTGACCATCGGTTTGCATTGCCGTATTATCGGACGGGCAGGACGTATCAAGGCATTAAAGCAATTTTTGCAATACATCACCAATAAGCCTGACGTGTGGATATGCCGCCGTGATGAGATTGCCAAACACTGGTATGAGAACCATCCTGCAACACCAGACAATACAGCCAACTGGATGTAGCTTTTGCCATTGCCTCGCTCATTGAATACATCGCAGTGTGTCGAATAAATAAAATAAGCGGCACACCATCAATCAACTCTACTATCAAATAAAAGGAATCATGATGAGTCAAAACACTTCAGAAGTCGGACAAATTATCTCAGCAAACAATCTGCCTGAGAGCCTGCCAGCCTTTACTAAAAAATCTAACGTGGCTGACAGTCGCTTGGGTGCCAAAGCGTTGTTTGCGACCGATGATTTTTTTGCGGATAAAAGCCGTATCCTAAACCCTGATGCGCCTATTTTTGTGGTCGGCAAATTTGATGATAACGGTAAATGGATGGATGGATGGGAGACGCGCCGTAAGCGTCATTTAGGCTATGATTATTTAGTCATTCAGCTGGCGCGTCCAACCAAAATTGCGGGTCTCGATATTGATACCAGTCACTTTACGGGTAACTTCCCCTCTTCTGCCAGTGTCGATAGCTTATACGCGCCAGAGCTACTACAGCAAGATGAAACTGAGCTTACTAGTCTCAGTAAAAAAGACTGGGACAGTAAAAACTGGCAGCCCCTTGTCGGCATGACCCCACTACAGGGCAATCACCATGAGTTTGTTGAGATTAATGATGAGCAAACGGTCACACATATCCGTTTGAATATTTACCCAGATGGCGGCGTGGCTCGATTGCGTGTCTATGGTGATATCCAACTTGATGCCAGCCTAAACGATCAAGGTGAGATGCTCGACTTGGCAGGCGCGTTAAATGGCGGTCGTGCAATCGCCAGTAACGACGCACATTTTGGTGCCGCCAGCAATCTACTGTTACCGACCAAAGCGCCCAATATGGGGGATGGCTGGGAGACGCGTCGCCGCCGTGAGCCAGGCAATGACTGGTGCATTATTGCCTTAGGTCAAGCAGGTATCGTGGATTCTATCGAAATCGATACCGCCCACTTTAAAGGCAACTACCCTGATAAAGTATCCATTCAAGCCGTCTACTCGCCAGACACCCCAGAGCAAACCTTGGTCACTCAAAGTATGTTTTGGGATACGTTGCTTGAGCCGCAAAAAACCAATGCGGATGATGTCCATACCTTCGGTCACGACAAGCTATTAATAGACCAGCCTATCACGCACATTCGCGTCAATATCTTCCCCGATGGTGGTATCAGCCGCGTGCGCGTGTTTGGCAAAGTAGCAGATCAGGCGGGTACTACTGCTGATGCAGAGGTCAAATAATGAGTGTTATCTTAACCGCTCAGCCTCTGACCAAAGCCGACTTTGCCCCTTACGGCTCGGTTATCGAGCGCTATAGTGAGGAGGAGCAAACCGCTGACAACACTTACGAGATCAATAATGGCTATGCGGTTCGCCATCATGCGCTTGCTGCGAGTCAGCTTGAGGGTGGTACTGTCGGTATGAGCATCTTTCGAGCCAAAAAACGTGAGAACCCGATTGCGCTGTCCGTCATGGAGTATCATCCGTTTGGCACACAAGCATTTGTGTCGATGGAAGGTCAGGACTATGTCATCGTCGTTGCCAAAGCAGGCACGCCGCCGCAGTCGCCTGATGATCTGGCCGTGTTTTATGCCAAGTCGCATCAAGGCGTACAGTATGCTGCCAACGTCTGGCATCATCCTTTATTGGCGCTTGGACGCGATAGTGACTTTTTGGTGATTGATCGTATCAATGGCGAAGGCAACAACTGCCATGAGATAGACATTACGGACTGGGGTGTGTCTATTGAATTAGAAGACGTCAATTAGAAAATGTCAGTTAAAAAAAGCCGCCAAGCTATCTCATAAGCACATAACAAAAGAAACAGATCAAACCGATAAAAGCCCCGTTTATGATATATAAACGGGGCTTTTTTGTGACTCATGTTTTTCGCCAGTTTATCAGACCGCAGATTTTCGATAGCGGCTCTGACCGGCAACTATCGTCTGCTCAATCACTCTATCATCACCCAGCATCATGAGTACGAACAATTGCTCCTCAAGGGTTTTGGTCTGCGCCATACGTCGCTCTAACAGTGCTGTGGCCTTCATATCAATCACGACAAAGTCCGCTTCTTTACTGGGCATAAAGTTACCAACCTTATCATCCAATAGTAGCGACTGCGCATTGCCCAAAGTGATCTGATACAACCCTTGGTGTGCTGATAATTGATTACTTTGTAGTTGCTGGACTTTGTACGCCTCTGATAACGTCGTGAGCATCGATAAGCTCGTCCCTGCTCCAACATCAGTGGCGATACTGACACCGGTATAACCTAACGTCTTTGGTAAATTGAACAGTCCACTACCCAAAAACAGATTGGACGTTGGACAATGTGATATCTGCGTGCCAGTCTCGCGTAGACGCTCGTATTCTGGTGTCTCAAGATAGATACCATGCGCCAAGGTGGTACGGCGGCCCAGTAATCCCATATCATCATAGACGTCGAGGTAGCCTTTATGATTGGGATACAGCTCCTGCACAAAAGCCACCTCATCACGGTTTTCTGCCAGATGCGTTTGCAAATACACACTGTCATGGCTGGCATACAACTCACCTGCCAGACGTAATTGTGTAGGGCTCGACGTAATCGCAAAGCGCGGGGTAATGGCCACATGCTGACGCCCGCGCTCATGCCAATTATCAATGATATTTTGAGTGTCACGGATACTTTGCTCAGCAGGCACACATAGCGCCTCAGGCGCATTTTGGTCCATCAAGACATTACCCGTGATCATACGCGTATTGAGCCTATGGCTTTCAGCAAAAAACGCCTCGGCAGATAATGGATGACTGGTCGCAAAAACCATCGCACTGGTCGTGCCATTGGCAAGTAGTTGGTTCAAAAAAAACTGCGCGGTATCATGCGCTATTTTTGGATCATCAAAGTTGGCTTCCGTCACAAAGGTATAATTATTGAGCCAATCAAGCAGTTGCTCACCATAAGCGGCAATCATATCTATCTGCGGATAGTGCACATGGGTATCTATAAAACCCGGCATGATGAGTTTGTCGCGATAGTCGTGCACTTTAATTGCTGGCTTGCCCTCTGCATTGGCGTACTTTGGCAGTATGGTCTCACTATGACCGTACTCGACCACGCATCTTGTCACATCGTCAACCACTAATGCACCGTCAGCAATATATTCAGGATAAATGCGCCCGCCTGCAGTCACTGGTAATAACGTTGCATTCTGATCAATATCTAACGCTTGTGAAAGATCAGAAGTTGCACGCTCAGTACGATCGTTTTCAGTCAGATAATGTAGCAGTCGAGCTTGATAAATATGTAGGGTCATTTGGTAGTCTCACATGGCTTGATAATGCGAAGCATTTCAATAAATAATGCTGAACATTTTGATAAATAGTGCTGAGCGTTTAATAATTCGAAGGAAAATAACAATGCTAAAACGGGGCTATATTGAGTATAAAAAAACTCAGCGTTCAGCCTGATGATATTGCTGTAAGAGCTGCGCTACGATAGACACGGCCACCGCCATCGGCTCTTTACCACCAATTGGTAATCCGATTGGCATGACCAACTGATTGACTAGTTGCTCACTATAGCCACGCTGAATCAAACGATCTCTAAAACGTTTGGCTTTGGTGGATGAGGCAATACAGCCAATATAAGGTAATGAGATATCTGAGCGCTTACCATCAGCTAAGCAGATATCAGAAACAGTATCTAATGCTGCGCGCACCAGCTCAAAATCCACACTATGGTCATGTGTCATAACCAAAATAAAACGCTGACCACCCTGCTCGATAAATGGACGCACAAAATCGACAGGCTCCTCATCAACATATGGACGGATATGCCTTGGTAGCTGATAGAGTTGTGATTGATTCGGTGTGGGGTTTTGGTAGGCACTGTTGTCTGCTTGGCCCGTCTTACTGACGCTCGGTCCATTGTCACTAGGTTTATCAATCAAGTAACGCTCAAACATCTCTGGGCGACTGTCTACCCAATCTACCTGACATGGTAGTTCAGCAAGGATAGTCATAAGTGCTGAGGCTACATGACCTGCTCCAAATACCAGTACTGACATTGGCGGTGTCACATTAAAGCATTCGAACATAACAGTGACGCTACCGCCGCAGCATTGGGCCAATTTCGCACCCAGTGGGTAATGCTTGGTATAAACCGCGTCACGGCGTACCGCTTTAGAAGGAGCTGACGCGCTTGTCTCATTAGCTTCAGAAACTTTTGGTTTGACTTGTTTGGATACCGTGGCGGATATCTCGCCACTTAATAGCTGACGAGCAGTAGTAATCACATCGTGCTCTAGACCGCCGCCGCCCAGCGTATCTACGATACCATCCTGCGTGATAATCATCTTTGCCTGTAGCGCACGCGGAGCTGAGCCATTCACAGCCACGACCGTTGCCAACACATGAGCCATGCCGCGCTGCTGATATCGCGCTAGACCTTCATACCAGATGTCTGGTGGAACCAATGACTCACTCACTGTGCGCAGGACCCCTTGCCCCTGCGACATTTAGGTGCTCTATCGCTTCTGGCTGCTCATCAGTCTGTTTGCCGGCTACCTCTTTTGGATCGATATCTTTGGCATGGCGTACATCTTGCGGCATGACTTTGTCGTTATAGAGACCGCCCTTTTCTTCTACACCTTCAATAAGGCTATCCATCGTATCCTTGTCCGCTTTGGTCTCTAAATCCCAAGACGAACCTTCCATACGCATAACTGCTTTTAATACGGCTTCTGGGGTCGCAGGCATGGTCAATTCTGGATTTTTTTGATAATTACCAAGGCTAGCCACCGCGTTATTGAGAGCGCACCAGACACTAGCTGCCAGCATAAACGGCGGCTCACCAACGGCTTTAGAGTTATAAATCGTTTGTTCTTCGTTTTTGCGATCGTATAGTTTCACATTCCACTGCTTAGGCAAGTCATGCGCCGTTGGAATTTTATAATTGGCAGGACTGTCGGATGCAAGCTTTCCTTTATCATTCCAGATCAGCTCTTCTGCTGTGAGCCAGCCCATGCCTTGCACAAAACCCCCTTCAATCTGACCAATATCAATGGCAGGGTTGATCGATTGCCCTGCATCGTGCAGCACATCACAGCGCAGCACTTTGTACTCACCTGTCAGCGTATCAATCTCAACCTCAGCACAAGCAGCACCTAGCGCAAAGTAGAAGAACGGACGACCCCATGCTTTAGAGCGATCGTAAAATATCTTTGGTGTTTTGTAGTAGCCAGTAGACGATAGGCTAATGCGGTTTTGATACGACAGCTGAATCATTTCGGCAAAGGTTAGTGTCTTTTTATCACCGATATAGACGTGGTTTTTTTCAAAGCGTATGTCTTCTTGTGACACCTCAAAATGCTCAGCGGCAAATTCAAGTATACGTGCTTTGATACTTAGACAGGCATTTTGCGCTGCCTTACCGTTGATATCGGTACCTGATGACGCGGCAGTTGGTGAAGTATTAGGTACTTTATCCGTACGAGTCGCTGACACTTTTACTGTATCTAGATCCACATCGAACTCATTGGCGACAATCTGGGCGATTTTGATATACAGACCTTGCCCCATCTCCGTCCCACCATGATTGAGGTGGATGCTGCCATCGGTATAAATATGTACCAGCGCACCCGCCTGATTGAGCGTCTGTACCGTAAATGAGATACCGAATTTCACGGGCGTCAATGCAAGCCCTAAGCGTTTATCACTGCCTTCAACGGCGGCTTGTTTATTGGCTGCTAGGATTTGTTGACGGCGCTTGTCGTAATCGCAATCAGCGGCCAGTTTGGTCATGATGTTTGCTAAATCGAAATGCTCAATGGTCTGACCGTAATGAGTGCTTTGACCATCTTGATATAAGTTTGCTAGGCGCACTTGCAGCGGATCCTGCCCTAAGGTATAGGCAATATGGTCCATCATATATTCAGCGGTCATTAGCCCTTGTGGACCACCAAATCCGCGATAGGCCGTATTGGATACGGTATGCGTCTTACAGCGATGACCCGCCACACGAGCCGCTGGATAATAATAGGCATTATCACAGTGGAACATCGCTCTATCGACGATAGCATCAGACAGGTCTGGCGCATAACCGCACAGACCTGCCAGTTGCATATCAACGCCCAATATACGCCCAGACTCGTCTAAACCAACCTCATAACGATTGGCAAACTCATGACGCTTACCGGTCACGACCATATCATCTTGGCGATCTAACCGCATACTGACAGGAACGTTATGGCGCTTGGCAACGATACCGCACAGACACGCCCATGCAGCCGCTTGTGTCTCTTTACCACCAAAACCACCACCCATACGGCGCACCACGGTATTGACCGCATGGAAGGGCAAATCTGTTACTTCGGCGACGAGCTGCTGCACTTCACTTGGATGCTGTGAAGACGTATACACTTCTAGTCCGCCATCGTCACACGGCACCACATAAGACACTTGCCCTTCGAGATAAAAATGCTCTTGCCCGCGCATATGAATATGACCTTCAATACGAATCGGTGCATTCTCAAGTGCCGTCGCCGCATCATCACGCTTCATAAAATGACTCGGACGCACAAATAACTCTTGCTCTAGCGCTTTATCAATACTAAGTACCGCTGGCAATGGCTCATATTCTACTACTGCCTTGGTGGCGGCTTTTTTGGCAGCGCGATGGCTGGTCGCCACCACCACAAATAGCGTCTGACCGACATACTCTGTGATGTCGTTCACCATCAATGGCTCACCATCAAACACCGCGCCGATATCCGTCTGCGCCGGTAAATCTTTAAAACTTAAAACATCAACGACCCCATCAGCCTCTCTGACAGCACTCAAATCCATACTCAATACCCGTGCATGGGCGTGACTACTTTTGCCCACTGCCAGATGTAGCGTGCCTTGTGGTTTGGTAATATCATCCACATAGGTCGCCGTCCCCATGACATGGGTGATCGCACTGTCGTGTTTGGCTGACGTGCCAATCTTGTTTTTTGGCGGACGCACGCGGCGGATACTATAACTGTCAAATAAGGACGAATGATGGCTCATAGCAAATCTCTTCTATTAGTACGCATTTACTGATGCGCTTTTTTATTTCTGACAAATATACTCATGAAGCAGTATTGATACTCAATCACGCTGACAGTCAAGCGCTCTCAGCCTGCATCTCTGCTACCAACTGTTTACCACACTTCACCAGCAAACGCTGCACCACATGTGAACGATATTCGCGGCTGGCTCTGACATCCGTCATTGGTGTGACATCTGCAGATAACACCTGTGCTGCTTGCTCAAAACTTGCAACATCAGTAGCTTGACCAATAAGCGCTTGCTGACAGTGCACCGCAAGCAGTGGTATCGCTGCCATGCCACCGAGCCCAAGCTTTGCATTGTCGATAATTGCACCATCTGCTGACACATCAAGCCGCGCCGCAAGCAAGCACGCTGAGATATCATCTTCGTAGCGTTTGCTAATTTTATGAATAAATAAGTGCTGATTGTCATGCATCAGAGGAATATGAATGGCGACAATATAACTGCCTGCTTGCAACTTGGTCTTTTTATAATCCAAGAAAAATGCTGATAACGGTATGATCTCATCCGTATAAACCGAATCACTACTATCTAAATCTTTACCTGACTCTTCACGATTAGGCGCGCAATGACGCAGATGAATTGATGCATCTAGTGCCAAGAGAATCGGTGGTAAATCGCCAATTGGAGAAGCGTTGGCTATATTGCCGCCGATGGTGCCCATATTACGAATTTGCGGAGAAGCAATACGCTCAAACACTTGCGCAAAGCGTGGAAAATACTGCTCAAGCACAGGGAGCATTTGCTTGTAACTCATACCAGCCCCTAGCACTAGAGACTGACTTTGAGTTTGTTCGTCAGTCGATGTGTTACTAGTTGCATCTGATAGCGACCAAGACTTTAGCGCCTCAATACCTGAGAGCTGAATAATGACATCATGATCGATTAGATGCTGCGTCACACTCAGTCCTAAATCTGTACCGCCTGCCCAGATCGTCGCCTGCGGATTAGCTGCTAATATTTGATTAAGCTCGTCTAGTGACTTGGGTATATATAACCGTCGCCCAGCATCATTGAGTGCAGGGGCAATAGCTGTTGACTCTACATTGTCCGACTCGGCTTCAGCTGGCGCATTTGCAGATACTGCTGATTCCTTTGTACTACCCATCGCGTCTGTTGCGAGACTGATAGTCAAGTCTTTCACCGCTGAATGCTCTGCCTCTCTTTTCTGACCGATATCGCTCATCAGTAGGCCTGCCTCGATAATCGGACGATAGCCTGTACAGCGACATAAATTGCCCGATATTGACGCAACCACTTCATCATAGCTCAACTGCTTAGCATCACTCTGACTTGCTGCTTCTGAACTTGTCTGCATACGATTGTTTTCGTAAACGCAAGCCAGTGACATGACAAACCCAGGGGTACAAAAACCACACTGTGAACCGTGACATTCAACCAGTGCTTGCTGTGCTGGATGCAGCAAAGCACGTTCTGGATGATGCTCAGGATTTTCCGCCAAATAAGAGGCCGTCATAAGATGATGACCCTCCATCAGCGACACTAGCGTAATGCAGGAATTAATCGTATAGAATGGAGGCGTAGCATTTTTTTCGTCGCTATTTTCATCATTAAGCGTTTGCTGACTGGTACTAGGCAGGCGTTGAGCCATTACCGTACAAGCACCGCAGTCACCACTGCCGCAGCCTTCCTTCGTATCCGTTTGGCCTTCATGCAATCGTAGATACTCAAGCACTGTCGTATTGGGGTTAAGCTGGGTTAGCTCATGGTATTTTCCATTGAGATAAAAACTAATCATAGCAAGGCTCGGCTAAAATAATGAAAGTGAGTATAAGACTGAGAAGCATTAGTGGTTTGAGTACGAAAGGTAAACGCTTAATCTATATTTTGCTGCAACCGCTCAAGTAAGTTTATCGGCAAGTACGTTTTTAGTTTTTAATATACTTACTATTTGACTCTATGTCGCATTTGTAGCATGTCGATGAGTAGGATATCGCACACTCTTTTATAGCAAATAAATCGACCATAAATAGCAGTAATTATCAGGAGCTTTTGCCAAGAATTAGTACTGCTATATACCTGACTATTTGGTCAGCTTTCAACATATTATCACTATTCTTATTTATAACACAACCCATTCAAACATCTGTCGATACTGCCAAATATTTGACCCTCAAACCGCTATCTGATAACCGCTATCAATCCTAACAGCAGAGATAGTTTATAAGACTCGTCATGTTAGTCATTGATATAGCTAATACAAACGCATAGTAGACAAGTTACGTCATGACTGAATAAATAATTTCTTTAAAAACAAAGCCAAGTCTTTGTACCTTTTTAAGGTTATATAACCGACCTGTTTTTATATATAATACCTAAAAGTAAACCTTACTTTTAACTGTCATCGCTTCTAACGATAGATAGACATACAAGATATATTATTGGGTAATATATCGTCTCTGAGATACTATTATGAAGTCACTTACCTCTATTTGTCTGCTGATAGCGACGCTAATGCTGACTGGTTGTCAACATTTCCAATTTGTTGATAGCCCTATTCCTGTTAAACCTGTACCGACTAATCTGGTTGCTCCATAAAATGGTTACTCCATAACATTGACATAAAAAAAGCAGACATCAATAGTGTCTGCTTTTTTACTGGAGTAGCCTGTCACCTACTGTGTTATCTAACGCTTACTATCCGCTGGCTGATGTTTAATGATGGTTTTAGCCAAATGATCACCAAACCAAATAGCGGTATCAATATCTCCTTTCCCTGGCGTTTCTTCAGGTGGTCCGTCAAGAGATTGCGTCATCAAACCTAAGAAGCTAGATAGACGGTTGAGATCGTGCGCCTCATGACCCGTCGGCATAAGCGGCAGACCAATCCAATTCATACCATGCTGCATGGCATATAGAGAAATTTGCTGTAGCACGGCAAGTTTATCACCGCTCAGACCGCCTGAGTTGGCAAAAGCTGCGGCCCATTTGCCTTCCCAGCTTCTGTTATACCAACGCTTTGAGGTTTCATCCATAAAGGTTTTGAATTCAGCGGTGACGCTACCCATATACACCGCACTACCAAACACCAATAAATCTGCCTGATCTAAATAATCCCAGTCGATATCATGAATATCAACCGCTTTTGCCTGCGCTTCTGGTAGTTGCTGATGTGCCCCTTGTACAATCGCTTCAGCGACACGCTTAGTATGACCGTAGTTGCTATGAAAAATAACAGCAATCGATACGTTAGGCGTACTATCAGGAGATATTTTTGAGGATTCGCTAGTTGTATTCATACAGACTCTAATAATGACAATAATGGTTAAATAAAAATAATATAGTGTACGAGTGCAAGACGACTCAGCGCACTCAATAGGTTTGTTAGTTGTGAGCTGACATCTACGTAGCGGCGCGGCGCACAATCACAAGCGCCATTCTTCCCGTTGCAGGCTGCTGCATATGCGTTTGACGACGATAAGAATAGTAATGCCGATCTGCATAGCTACAGCTGATAGGTTCTTTACTATCTATCGACACGCCAGCGGCTGTTAATTGATCAGCGGCCAGTTTTGGTAAGTTTAGCTTAACTTTATGCGTGTGCACTGTAGCGCAATTCGATAGTTTATCAACTGTCTTATGTAAATGCTGAGTATCGCTATGATTTTCAAGACCACTATCTGAGCGCATCACATATAGACCATCAAAATTATCACTATCTGACGCCGTTAGTAATTGATTATCTAAGCAACCAGCCAGTAATTGGTCACGGACTTGATGACCCACTTCATAATTGGCCTGACTGATACACACCCCTATCCAAGCCTGTATAGCCCCTGAATCGGTAAAGCGCTGAGCAGTCTCTCGAATCACGCCGCACGCCAATCCTTGCCAACCTGCATGAATGGCGGCGATTTTACCGCTAGCGGGTTGGTATAAGACAATCGGCACACAATCTGCCGTCATGATCGCCAGTCCACGACCACTTTGCTTGCTGATTATGGCGTCAGCCGCCATTGGTGCCATGCTCAAAGGCGTCGTATCAATATCATGGATCTGTTTACCATGAATCTGACTGACCCAATGTAAGCTGTGAATAGCCGTATGTTGCTCAGTTTGTGATGACTCACTTGCCATCTGTGTATTAATCGCAGTCAACAGACTCATACGATTATCTAATACCTTTGCCGCGTCATCGTTGACATGCAGGCCTAGATTTAGCGCGCCATAATTTGCTTGATGGTTTGCTTGACTGTCAAGCCCTCTTTGCTGGCTTGCGGTAACAGGTTCGTCAATATTATTCGGCTCAAAAGCAGCCGTTTGGAAAACAGCCACGTCATCCATTTGCGCGAGCATGGTCATTGGAAAATTATTTGTTATCGGAAGCTTGTTTGTCACGACTGCCCCATCCTTTTATCTACTGACTGTCTAAAAATTGGCATCACTAAATCACTACAAACTTGGCAATTGTCGTAAACACCTTTAGACAGCCGCTTTTCTCAATAGCGTTTACTCGTCATCATAACCGTCGCTTAATACGGCTATTAGCTTTTGCATGTCTTCTGGCAGTGGCGTCATCACTTCCATATCCTCACCAGTCGTTGGATGCACAAACCCAAGAGTATAAGCATGCAATGCTTGGCGCGGGAAGTTGCTGATGGCTTGGCGCTGTGCTTCTGTCAAACCTGCTCGCAGTTGACGACGACCACCATAGACACGGTCCCCGACTAGCGGATGGGTCACATGGCTCAGATGCACGCGAATCTGGTGCGTACGACCTGTTTCCAGTCCGACATCTAACAGACAGTAGTTGTCATTCAGTGGCGTGACATTTAATAGATGGGTTACCGCTTCACGGCCGGCAGTCATAACCGTCATCTTGGTACGCTGAGTACGATGTCGCCCTATCGGCGCATCAATACGGCGATGACGCAGCAAGCTTGCTTGATCGCCTGCTACCACACACTGATAATGACGATAAACAGATTTGTCTTTTAGCTGCTCCATCAGCGCCATTTGAGCCGGTTTGGTTTTACCGATGAGCAGTAGTCCAGAGGTATCTTTGTCAATACGGTGTACCAATCCTGCACGCGGCAAATGATGCTGCTGTGGATAATGATATAGCAAAGCATTGACCAATGTGCCTGTCTGGTTACCCGCACCTGGATGCACCACCATACCGACAGGTTTGTTGATCACCAATACATCATCATCTTCATAGACCACATCGATATCGATATTTTCTGGTTGATCTTCACTATGCTGCTGCAACGTTGTTGATAGATGTAGGACATCACCTGCTTTGACACGAACCTTTGGTTTTTGCACACTGCCGTTATAAAGTAAGCTACCATCCGTGATCCAACCTTGTAATTGCACGCGCGAAAAGTCTGCAAACACCTGTGAAGCGACTTTATCGATACGTAGGCCAGACTCATCTTCTGTGACGATATGCGTCATATCGACCACTACTGGCACTGCTTGGCCAGCTACTGGCGCTTCATCGTCGCCTTCATCCATGTCGCCATCGTCAAGTGCTTCATCAATATCGCTATCTTCTTCGAGCAAGTCGTCATTATCAAGAGCATCAGTGTGCTCGTCCATTATTTCCTGCTCATCCATCATTTCTTGATTGTCAAGCTCGTCATTATTTAAAACGTTATTTGGCATTGGTGACTCTTGTGCTGATGAATCAGTCTCTAGCGATTGATTCGGTGATAAATGGGTAGTCATGGCATCATTATTCATAGCGGATTGATACCTAGCAAAGTTGCTAACTATGTAAAGTTACTAACTATATTTTGTTAGGTGACTTCATTCAAAGATAAAATAATAAAAAATTGTCGTTTTTCGACTTCTAGCAAATAATAAAAGCTATGCAGGTCAAAAAAGCGGAGACAATACCGCCCTAGTGTATCATGTCACGCGCCCAAGCCCTATAAAAGTGCATACTATCTGTGAATTTTTGAGCGCTTCTGAGGTGCCAAGCTTTACTGCTTAGCTCTCTAGAACATAACATTGCTGTAATTTACTGTATATTTGTTCCTGCCAGCGATATTCGGTATCGCTCGTGATAGCCGCTCATGTTAAACTGCCTGTAAAATATAGATAGCGAAAAAATAGACGAAGCAAACGTTATTCTATAAAGTATAGCCATGTTTTGCTGTATGCTATGGCACTGTATTCCTATGCCATATTCAAATACAGTATAAAAATACCATTGGGTTTTATTGACAGTATTTGCCATCTAAACCGTTTGAATATGATTAAATGCATTTAATCTATTACAGGCTTACTATAAAAGCTCTATGTATCAGACCCAATCTACCAGTACAATACGTCATAACAAAAACTGCATTCGATGAAAAACGTGTTGCTTGTGCATCGCTGAATACTCAGCATCGTTTTTTATCACTAACCTTTTATATAGCATGATAGCACTGCTGCTATTATGCGTCTTGTGTCGGAGAAGAAGTATGCAAGCTGTTGGCAATACGTTTATCAAACTGTCCTCAATAACCTTACTTGCGCTTAGCGTCAATCTAGTAGGTTGCCAGACATTCAAAAACCTCACTGGCGCCAAAGATGTCGACGCGGTAGAAACAGCGGAAAAGTCAGAGCAAGGTTACTATAACGATGCCATCGCTCAAATCGATAGAGGCCGCTATGTCCAAGGTGTTGAAGAACTGACCAATCTGCGTACCTTTTACCCAACTGGGCAGTACGCCGAGCAAGCATTACTTGATATGATGTACGCACAGTATCAAGGCGATAAATACGAGATGGCAGCAGCGAGTGCCGAGCAGTTCATCCGTCTATATCCTTCTAATCCGCAAGTCAGCTATGCTTACTATGTACGCGGCGTTGCCAATATGGAAGGCTCGTCTGAGAGTTTGAAGCTGTTTAAATTAAACCAAGCAGAGCGTGACACTGCGTATCTACGTATTGCCTTTGCCAATTTCCAAGAACTTATTAGCAAATACCCAAATAGTCCCTATGCACCAGATGCCGCCCAGCGCATGACATTTATCTATAATCAGTTTGCCCAAAGCGAGATGAGCGCAGCCAACTGGTATATTGAGCGTGAAGCTTATGTGGCAGCTGTCAACCGTGCCAAATGGGTCTTCCAGTACTATCCACTGAGTGAGTCAGTACCAGATGCCATTGCTGTCCTAGCCTATAGCCACGAAAAACTTGGTCTAACAGACTTAGCAAATGAGTACAAAACCCTATTGCAAATCAACTATCCAAACATGCTGACTAGTAATGGCAGCGTGAAACTGAGCACCAAACGTGATCGCTCTTGGCTCAATAAGATTACCTTTGGACAGCTTGGTCGCTCAAACACAACTGACAACTCAGTGGCAACTGGCGAATATAACGGCGCGACCAAAACCCAATTGATTGGCAACGCAGCCCAGTTGAGACTAGCAGGGACAAACACAACGCCTGCCAACACTCCAGTCGCCAACAATGCGGCTGCTCGTAATGGTATCAGCGTAGGCCTAGGTCTGCCTGAAGCGTCAGCTGAGCGCGTGACCAGCCAATCAAGCACTGGCTCGACTGCACGAGAAGCCAACGTCGATCCACTAAATACCAATCCAACACGTCGCACTACGCTAAATGACGACAGTGTGAGGGATATGGATAATAATTGATTATGTGAGGTCTTTTAGCCTAGCTAACACAGTCTGTATTCATTGATAATAAGGTCAACATTACGTTGGCCTTATTTTTCTAGCAGTACCTTATTACCTCTGCCCCAACATAATCGACCTATGGTAAACTGTTTTTTGTATGAGCATTCCTAACCATATTCTTGAACAACTCAATAGCCAAGCTGACCTGATCAGCATCATTGGCAAACACACCACGCTTAAACGCGCTGGTAGTGAATATAAAGGTTGCTGCCCTTTTCACGGTGAAAAATCGCCTTCTTTTTATGTCAATCCACAAAAAAATATCTATCACTGTTTTGGCTGTAGCGTCGGTGGCAATGCCATCAGTTTTTTGCGTGATTACGAGAATCTTACCTTTATCGAAGCAGTCAATGAGCTCTCTAAACAAACAGGCATTGAAGTACCACAAGAAGAGCAACAGAACGTCAGCTATCAACGCCGTACGCCAAAACCTATTGCACCGCCGCCAGTTCACAATGTACCTAGCCCAACGATAGAGCACAGCAAAGTAAATCAAGACGGTGCAAACCAAGACGGCACAAACCAAGACAGCTATCGAAATAACTATCAAAAAAACCGTCAAGCCAGTCATCAAAACAATGTTGACCAAAGCGACCAAAATTACATCGACCAGCCTAATTACAATGACAATCAAGGCTATGATGACGCTCAGGGTTACGATAATTTCCCGCCGCTAGAGGCTTACGAGTCAGCATCTTATTCAATGGACTCGTATCCATCAGAGCCGTATTCTTCAAACCATGCGGATGATGATGGCTATCCGCCAGTGTGGCTGACAGATAACGATGCAAGTATGGCTAGCATTGATCAGAACGCTGATCAAGATGGCAATTTGTACGATCTGCTAGAGCAAATTCAGCAGTTCTATCAGCGTAATCTGACCACGCATCCTCATGCCAAGCACTATTTTTTATCGCGTGGCATTAGCGAAGACATCTTTGAAACCTTTGGCCTCGGCTATGCGCCCTTTGGGTGGCAGCATCTTGAGCATCAGTTCCCGCAAGACATTGAGGGGCTCAAAGCATTGGGGTTGGTACGCCAGTCAGAATCTGGTCGTGACTATGATCTATTGCGTGATCGGGTGATTTTCCCCATTCGTGACAACCAAGGCCGCACCATTGGTTTTGGTGGTCGGGCGCTCGACAATGAGGTCAAGCCAAAATACATCAACTCCTCAGACTCGCCCGTCTTTCATAAGCAGCATGTACTCTATGGCTATTATGAGTCGCGCCAGCAGCGTGCTAACGACTGGCTGGTGGTAGAAGGCTATATGGATGTCATTGCTCTCTATCAAGCGGGCATCTATGGGGCGGTCGCCTCGATGGGTACGGCAATCAATGAAAGCCAAATATCGCGGCTATTGACACTCAATCCAACGCTGACTTTGAGTTTTGATGGCGACAGTGCCGGACAAAAAGCCGCTTGGCGTACGCTTGAAGTTGCCTTACCTGTGCTTGCTGATGATAAAGAGTTGCGGTTTTTAACCCTACCTAATAATCATGATCCTGATACGTTTATCAAAAGTCATGGCAGCGATGCCATGCGTGAGCAAATCAGCCAAGCCATGCCGTTATCACAGTATATTTTTGCTTACTTAAGTGAGCGCTATGACATGAGTCTGGCTGAAGGTAAAGCCAAGCTCATGTCGCAAGTACGCTCATTGACGACCGCTTTGCCAAAAGGCAGTAGCTTTCGCTATTTGCTCAACAATGATGTTTATCAAAAGCTTGGCGGCAGGCGCAGTCAAAATGTCGAGGCCAAAGATGCGCTGCTAGACTTTGATGGTGATATGACCATCAGTCAGCAATTGCAGCTGTGCTTTTTGTTTCAGCCGCGCGCACTCATTGATGACCCTATCGAATCGATTTGGCAACAGTCTGGTATTAATGGCTTACACCTACCTGCGCATATCAAACAAAAGGCTTCAGCCGATACGCTGCGTCCGCTTGCTTGGGAAGACCTGCAAGACGCTGCTCTGCTTGACATCGTGAGCACTATCAAACGCTGTCTTAATTATTTGCCAAAAGATGCCAACGCAGCAGCGCATTTTATCTTATCAAATGTGAAGCCTGCGACCCAAGAGATGCTGAGCCGTAATTGGGGCGGTTTTTATAAAGCGCTAACTGCGCGCAATATTTTGGGGCTTGATGGCCTGATCGAAGAGCTAGTCAGTCAGCTGCTTGAGCGCAACATGAAGAAAAAAATACAAGAGCTGATAAAAAACCCTGATCATATTAAGCTCGCAATCGTCCGTAAACAAACCCAATTATTGAACGATTGGCTACGGGCACAGCAGGCAGAGCAATCGGCACAGATGGTCATCGTTCAGTCTTAATGTTTAATTATCAAATCATGCCCCTTTAAAATTCTAGCCACTGCCCCCACTACTAATGATTATGCCCAGTAGCATGAGTCACTCCTAAATCATTTAGCTGATGGCAAATAAACGGCAAAAAATGGTCGGTAGCTATCACTAGCTCGTGCTTGACGACTGCGGTCTGTGTTAAACTGTGTCGCTGTATATTGACAGCACTGCTTTGTTAATGATTGTGAGCATGCATCTTTAAGCACAAATTTTAGGTATTATTTTACGTATCTGCTTTTAGATACTATTTTTGAGTATTAAATTTTAAGTACTATATTTTTTTAGGTACTGTATTGAAGTCTTTTTAGCTTTTCTAATTTTTAGCTGTTTTTTAGCATTGTTATTGTAGTGTTTTGAGCCTTTATTCATATCAACTCATTTTTGATATTATTGACAACCTCTACGCCATATTTTGATCAATCGATTGATAAGATCAACGCAAAGAGCGAGCGATAGCGAGTCACAATATAAAAATGTCCGATGCAAGTAAGCGAGTATTTATGAACGATAAGTCAGTTTCTAAGTCCACATCTCAACTGGCCACCTTAATCCAAATGGGCAAAGAGCAAGGGTATCTTACCTACGCTGAGGTGAATGACCAGCTGCCCGACTCTATTACCGAAAGCGATCAGATCGAAGATATTGTGCAGATGCTAACCGATGTTGGTATCAAAATCTTTGAATCAGCTCCTGATGCCGATGACATCTTGATGAACGATGATTCAAGTGATGATGACATGGCAGCAGATGAGGCAGCGGCGGTACTCGCCTCTGTTGAGACTGAGCCTGGTCGTACCACTGACCCTGTCCGTATGTATATGCGTGAGATGGGTACGGTTGATCTTCTTACCCGTGAAGGTGAGATCTCCATTGCTAAGCGTATCGAAGAAGGTATTCGTGATGTACAGCATGCCATGGCTTACTGGCCTGGCACCGTACAGTTCGTCCTTGATGAATACCAAAAAGTACAAGATGGCGAAAAAAAGCTATCTGATGTCATCACTGGTTTCTTAGATCCTGAAACCGAAGAAGACAAAATCGCAGCCCAAGAAGCAAAAGAGGCAGCGAAAGAAGAGCGTGAGCGCATTAAAGAAGAAAAAGAAAACCCACCGGTTATCAAAGCCAAGATCAATGCGAAAGCAGCTGCGCTTGATGATGACGATGAAGACGAAGACGACGTTGAAGAAGAAGCTGAAGAAGAAACCAGCGGTCTTGATCCAGAAGAAGTACGTTTGCGTCTAGAAGAGATCGAGCATCTATTTATCAAAGCCAAGCAAGCGCTGCTAGATTATGGTCGTGGTAGTGTGCAAGCTGATACCGCGTATGCCCTACTTGCCGAACGTTTTATGATGCTAAAGCTAAACAACCGCTTGTCAGATCAAGTCATGGCTATCATGCATGATGTCTATGATGACGTGCGTAAGCAAGAGCGTCAGATCATGCGTCTGGTAATCCGCCGTGGTCGTATGCCGCGCGAAGAGTTCCGCAAGACTTTCCCAAGCAATGAAACCAACGTTGATTGGCTCATCGAGCGCATCAAGGGTAAGCCTGCATTTGCGGGCACGCTAGAAAAAGTCACTGATGATGTCATCCTATTACAACGTCGTATCCGTGACTACGAGCAACAGCTCGACATGAAAATCCACGACATGAAAGACGTGGCACGCCGTATGGCAGTTGGTGAAGCAAAAGCTCGCCGCGCCAAAAAAGAAATGGTCGAGGCCAATCTACGTCTGGTTATCTCTATTGCCAAAAAATACACCAACCGTGGCCTACAGTTCTTGGATCTGATCCAAGAAGGTAATATCGGTCTGATGAAAGCCGTTGATAAGTTTGAATATCGCCGTGGTTATAAGTTCTCAACGTATGCCACATGGTGGATTCGTCAGGCAATCACGCGCTCTATCGCTGACCAAGCGCGTACCATTCGTATCCCTGTGCATATGATTGAGACGATCAACAAGATCAACCGTGTCTCACGTCAGCTGCTACAAGAAATGGGACGCGAGCCAACGCCTGAGGAATTAGGCGAGCGTTTAGAGATGGACGAAGTCAAAGTCCGCAAAGTGCTCAAGATTGCCAAAGAGCCTATCTCTATGGAGACGCCTATCGGTGATGATGAAGATTCCCACCTAGGTGACTTCATCGAAGATGGTACGATCTCAAGCCCTGTCGACGATGCAACGTCTGCTGGACTACAAGAAGCCACTCGTGATGTACTCGGCAACCTGACTGAGCGTGAAGCCCGTGTCCTAAAAATGCGTTTCGGTATCGACATGCCAACGGATCATACTTTAGAAGAAGTTGGTAAGCAGTTCGATGTTACCCGTGAACGTATCCGTCAGATTGAGGCAAAAGCGTTGCGTAAACTGCGTCATCCCTCACGTTCTGAGCATTTACGTTCTTTCCTTGAAAATGACTAATATTCAATGAAGCTAAATAAAAAAAGCCGAGTTTATCTCGGCTTTTTTGTGTTTGTTAATCTATGTTATCAATGCGCGCCTAAATTTTGCTCAGCATCTGGTTTGTCATGCACACCGAAATTGTCTATCATCGTCTGGCTTGCCTCGTTCAAACCAATAAGCTCTACCTCAGTGCCTTCACGACGAAATTTGATAATGACTTTATCAATCGCAGCGATTGCTGTCACATCCCAAAAATGTGCTCGTGACACGTCAATAACTACTTTAGAGACAGACTCTTTAATATCAAAGGATTCAGTCATACGCTCTGCTGACGAAAAGAATAGGCGAGGATTTAACTTTTTGGCTATCCCAATTACCGAGCTTAAGTGACCACCCTACTTCTTAGTTTGAATAAATTTATAGTCTTTTGGGCTTTACAGATCTTGATTCTGTATTAGAATTACACGAGACATTGAATAGTGTCTCCATATACCCCATCGCTAGGAAGCTGACATGATTGTCCGGCAAACACCCCACCCGTTTAAGATATTTTTCGCCCTTCGCGGTTCAATCATTCCAAAAATATATCCGCAGCTGCTATTGGTTACCATCCTTAGTACAGCCATTACCATTATTCAACACTGGATTCCTGACTCTTTTCCTTATTATGGTATCGCCACTTTTACCTTATTAGGGATTGCTCTATCGCTGTTTTTGGGATTTCGAAATAATGCCAGCTATCAGCGTTGGTGGGAAGCACGGATGCTATGGGGCCAGTTGGTATATGATGCTCGCAGCTTAACCCGTCAAGTCCTATCCTTTATAGATGATGACAACGAGCATGGTCGTGAGACTCAGCGCACCATGGTATATCTGACCATTGCTTTTGCACATGCTGTACGCCACAGGCTGCGTGGTACGCCACCTTGGGCGGACATAGATCCCTTTGTCGCATCCATACATCATGATCGTATGCGCCAAGCGAAAAATGTCCCTGACCATATAATGCGCCTCATGGGTAAGCATCTCGGCGATATTCGGCGTCAAAGACTGGTCTCAGAGCAGGTTATACAAAACATGGATGAGCGCCTGACATCTATGACGATTGTCTTGGCAGCCTGCGAGCGCATTCATAACACACCGCTACCTTTTGCTTATATGCTGCTGGTACATCGTACGACCTACTTGTATTGCATCATGCTGCCTTTTGGCTTGGTCGCCTCGCTTGGTTGGGCAACGCCCTTGGTTTGTGCCGTGATTGCTTATACGTTTTTTGGGTTAGATGCATTGAGTGAAGAGCTAGAAGAGCCGTTTGGTTTGGCGGCTAATCAGTTACCTCTGACCGCATTGTCCCGCACTATCGAGATCAATCTGCGAGAAGCGCTGGGAGAAACCAATCTGCCGACTGATATTATGCCTATTGATGGTTATTTGCCGTAAATATTGCCGTCATCTAAGCGCCATACAATAAACGAGCGGCAAACGTAACTTGAATAATCCACCGCACGCCACTATAAATAGCAGACAAAGGTACTGTAGGTAAAATCTCTACTCTAACCAGCTGATTTATTCAAAAATATTATCTATAAAAGCGAGGCTCATATCATGAGTGATGATTCAAAAAATAACAACGACAACGTCGACAACAATGTAAATAACCCAACCAGCAATCAGCCATCAGTGAAAGTCACTGATTTGACGCCAAATAAAGGGGCTCTGAAAGGCAAAAAAACAGACATTCAAAATCCTGAGCTTTGGGAGTTCCCAATGAACTACCCACTCAGCATCATTGGTCATGAAGGTGAGCACGAGAGCCTGCTTAATGAAATCAAGCTGATCTTGGGTAGCCAATTCCCTGATTTTGATTTGGCCTCTATTGAAGTGAAACCTTCTAGAACGGGTCGCTTTCATTCAGCACGGGTCAATCTGTACCTAACAGCCGCTGATCAAGTCAATACACTTTATGCCGCGCTTGATAACGCCAAGACGGTCCGCATGGTTTTGTAAATCGTTCAGACAGGTTTAGCGCCTTTTGGTCCAAGTCGTCACTCGCTAGTAATAACATATGGGTGGCGATTTTTTGTGGTTTGATGTACAATCTGCGCCCGCATTATTGCCGCCATGATGATGGTTATCAGGCGACAATCACTGAGAAAATAAAAAGCAAACGGCCGCACTATTTTTACAAAAAATTTATGATTGACCGCATTTGCGCCTAACCCTTATCCCATCGTCCTTTGCCAAAATTTGGACTGCCTACAACCTTGTAGCAACATAGTTTTATCCTAAAATCAATATAGTATTTTCAGAATTTTCCCGCTATATTGTGCCTACCAATTAACAAACACGCTATATGTAGTACTCAGTGATTTTAACCATCACTACGAGTAGTGGTAGCTTTTTGCCTAAAAAACAGCTAGCACAACCCAGCATCATAGCGTTATAAAGAATGTCTGCCGCTGCTTTGGCGCGCGACATCACAATAAGCAATCAAAATAGAGGCCAACATGACACATATTGATAAAATCCAAGTAACCAAGCGTGATGGACGTTTAGAGCCTATTAATTTAGACAAAATTCATAAGGTAATAGCGTGGGCGGCGGATGGATTGGACAACGTCTCTGTGTCGCAAGTTGAGCTAAAGTCGCACATCCAGTTTTATGAAGGCATCAAAACCCGTGACATTCACGAAACCATCATCAAATCAGCCGCTGACCTCATCTCTGAAACCACGCCTGACTATCAGTATCTCGCCGCGCGCTTGGCTATCTTCCATCTGCGTAAGATTGCTTATAACCAGTTTGAGCCGCCGCACCTGTATGACCATGTCAAAACGCTCACCGACGCTGGCAAATATGATGAGCATATCCTAGCGGACTATAGCCGTGCCGAATTTGATGAATTAGAAGAGTATCTGGATCACTGGCGCGATATGAATTTGGCTTATGCAGCGGTTGAGCAAATGGCAGGGAAATACTTGGTTCAAGATCGCGTGAGCAAAACGGTCTATGAAAGCCCGCAGTTCCTTTATATGCTGGTTGGTATGTGTCTGTTTAGCCAATACGACAAGTCAGATCGACTTGATTTCGTCAAACGCTTCTATGATGCGACCTCAGAATTCAAAATCTCACTACCGACGCCGATCATGTCAGGTGTGCGTACGCCATCGCGTCAGTTCAGCTCGTGCGTACTGATCGAATGTGGTGATAGCCTAGACTCAATCAACGCGACCACCAGCGCCATCGTACGCTACGTGTCACAGCGCGCTGGTATCGGCATCAACGCAGGTCGTATCCGTGCCCTTGGTAGCCCGATCCGTGGCGGTGAAGCGCAGCATACTGGCTGTATCCCATTCTACAAACTGTTCCAAACGGCGGTGAAATGCTGCTCACAAGGTGGCGTCCGTGGCGGAGCTGCGACCCTATTTTACCCATTATGGCATTTGGAAGTTGAGTCATTACTGGTACTCAAAAACAACCGCGGCGTCGAAGACAACCGTGTCCGTCATATGGATTACGGCGTACAATTAAACAAAACGATGTACACGCGCCTCATCAAAGGTCAAGACATCTCGCTATTCTCACCAAGTGACACGCCAGGCCTATATGATGCGTTCTTTGAAGACCAAGACAAATTCGAAGAGCTATATACCAAGTACGAAAACGATCCTAACATCCGTAGCCGTCAAATCCCAGCTGCTGATTTGTTCAGCCTGATGATGCAAGAGCGCGCCAGTACGGGTCGTATCTATATCCAAAACGTCGATCATTGCAACACGCATAGCCCATTTGACGCGGCCATTGCGCCGATTCGCCAGTCAAACCTATGTATGGAAATCGCGCTACCAACCAAGCCACTGGATAACATCAATGACGAAGCAGGCGAAATCGCCCTTTGTACGCTATCAGCGGTCAACTTGGGTAAAGTCAACAACGTCAGCGACATCGAAGAGCCAGCCGAGCTAATCGTCCGTGCGCTTGACGCCCTGCTCGACTACCAAGACTATCCAGTAAAAGCCGCTCAAAACGGCAGCATGCGTCGCCGTACGCTAGGTGTGGGCGTGATTAACTATGCGTATTACTTAGCTAAGAATGGCGCACGCTACTCTGACGATAGCGCGCTTGGTCTGACCCATCAGACGTTTGAAGCGTTGCAGTTCTATCTCTTAAAAGCGTCAAACAAATTAGCCAAAGAGCAAGGCGCATGTCCTGCGTTCAATGAGACCACGTACTCACAAGGTATCTTGCCAATTGATACGTACAAAGCCGACTTGGACAAAATCTGCCAAGAGCCGCTACATCTCGATTGGGAAACGCTACGTAGGGATATCACTGAGCACGGTCTACGCAACTCTACCCTAACCGCCTTGATGCCGTCTGAGACCTCAAGTCAGATCGCCAACGCGACCAACGGTATCGAGCCACCACGTGGTCTGGTCTCTATCAAAGCGTCAAAAGATGGCATTCTAAAGCAAGTCGTGCCTGAGATTGACAAGCTAAAAGATCAGTACGAGCTACTATGGCAAATGCCAAACAATGACGGTTACCTAAAGCTGGTCGCTATCATGCAAAAATTCGTCGATCAAAGTATCTCTGCCAACACCAACTACGATCCCGTTCGTTATGCTGGTGGCCGTGTACCGATGAAGATATTGCTAAAAGACTTGCTAAACGCTTATAAAATGGGTGTG
Organism: Psychrobacter piscatorii; assembly: GCF_001444505.1. Taxonomy (GTDB): domain Bacteria; phylum Pseudomonadota; class Gammaproteobacteria; order Pseudomonadales; family Moraxellaceae; genus Psychrobacter; species Psychrobacter piscatorii_B. The sequence goes on from NZ_LNDJ01000070.1 coordinate 28,817, forward strand.
AAGACGTTGTACTACCATAACACTCGTGATGGTGCGAACGATGCCCAAGCGGATATGGAAGATGATTGTGCTGGCGGTGCATGTAAGATCTAGGACTGCAAGAGAACTTATTTAAATAGAATCTCTGATGGATGGCGGGTTTGGCTTTTTAGTTAAATCCCGCTATCCAGTATTGATTTATTCAAATGGATTTTTAAATACTATTCAAAGGACTAAGATAATGGCTGACTATAAAAGTAACTATCTACAAGAAGTACTTGAAACACATAAGATGAAGCACATAAAAGATGTCTTTGATAAATACAGAGATAGACGTAATGAAATTAAAGATTTCTTAAATGCCGAATACGGTAGCAGAATTTATAGTCCTTTTGATTCAGGATCTTATAGTAAGCATACTGCTGTTAATACAAAGTTTGACCTAGATGCAGTTGTACCTTTTAAATATAAAAGCTTCAATACATTAGAAGATATGTTCAGTGACATTTATAACAAGTTAAATGATAAATTTAATGATAGAACTACTGTTCGAAAGCAAGGTGTTTCTATTGGACTAGCCTTTGAAGAAGATGGTATTGATATAGACATTGTACCTGCTCGAGAAACACGAGTAGATGGCTATACCGAAACAAGAAATCTAAATCTTCATATCAACTCCTTAGATCCATCGGAGACTGGGTATTTAAAAACTAATATTCAAAGTCAGATTAATCATATAAGTGGTAAGGACAATGAACGAAAAATTATTAGATTGCTAAAGATCTGGAAATTTCAAAAATCTAAAAAATATAAGTCATTTTTCTTTGAACTTTTAGTTATCAAAGCTTATGACAGTACCTTACCTACAGGTAATTTATGGGAACAATTTAAGACTGTTCTCCAATATATTGTAGATAATATTGAAAGTTCTACATTTAAACTGCCTGACCCGGGTAACAGCAACAATGATTTAATGAGTACATTAGATTCATATCAAAAAACACTATTAAAAAGTGATTTTGAATGGATGCTAACCAATATTGAGAACAACGAAAAACAAATTGAATACTATTTTGAGAAAAACAAAGAATTTTCTGAAGGAGCTAGTAATAATGGTTTGAGCTATGGTGTTGCTGGAGCTACTCCAGTTTCTACTCCTTCATCTAAACAGCGTTTTGGTTAGATATGAGATTTTCTCAAGAAGAACTACTAAATACTATCAGTAGCATAAGCTATATCTCAAACTTACAAGATCTTAAATTCGACAAAGATCTTGTAATTTTTAGTATAGCTTTTAATCTCGAAGGTCTCAATGAGGAAATAACTTTTGAAGTAACAATCCATTCTCAATACCCATTCAAGTTTAGTGGTTCTGAGACAATAATTTTTAGAAATATTAATCTGATTAAATATAGTCATGTAATGAGTAATGGCTCGGTATGCTTCCATAATCAACATTGCGTTGATTTCAGACAGAAGTTAATACAGGATTTTGATGCGATTAAAAACTGGATTACTAAATATATAATTAAAGAAGAAAAAGATAGTCATTATGAGCATCTAATCGTCAATAACGGTACTTTCGAAGGTAGCCATTACGCTTATCAATTTACTGATGTAAAAGAAAGTTTCAAGAAAGGAGAATTTGGGACAGTTTCTCTCAAACCATTAATTGACTCTCCATACTGTCAAAGTCGGATAAGTAATTATTTAGTTCAAAGTTTTACTGAATCTTTAAGCTTTGCAATTAAGAATTGTGGC
>NZ_LNDJ01000071.1 GCF_001444505.1 Psychrobacter piscatorii
ACTCTCCGATATACTCGGGGCGGTTCAGCCATAAAAAAACTGAGCACATGGCTCAGTTTTTATTTTATACTACCTATCGAATGCTTATTTTAATGGCACACCAATACGGTCAGCCACTTCTTCATAAGCTTCAATCACATCACCTAATGACTGACGGAAACGGTCTTTATCCAGCTTTTTCTTGGTATTCTTATCCCAGATACGGCAGCCATCTGGTGAGAACTCGTCACCCAATACGATACGGTCGTGGAATACGCCAAACTCTAGTTTAAAATCCACTAAGATCAAATCACCCGCATCAAACAATGCTTTGAGTACATCGTTGACTTGATAGGTCAGCTCTTCCATCTTAGCCAATTGTTCTTTGGTTGCCCAGCCAAGAGATACAGAAAGTGACTCATTGACCATCGGATCACCTAGCGCATCATCTTTATAAAAAAGCTCATACGTTGGCGGCGTCAATGCCTGCCCTTCTTCTAAGCCCAAACGACGTACCAAACTACCAGCGGCAAAGTTACGCACCACGCACTCTACAGGAATCATATCCAAGCGCTTGACCAATACTTCGTCGTCAGACAATTGCTTTTCAAAATGCGTCTCGATACCAGCATCAGACAATTTTTGCATGATAAAAGCATTAAAGCGGTTATTCACCACGCCTTTACGCGCCAATTGTTCGATACGCTTACCATCGAGCGCTGAGGTATCATCACGGAAGTGTAAAATCAGAAGATCATTGTCTTCTGTTTCATAGACAGATTTGGCCTTGCCTTTATACAGCAGTTGTTGCTTTTGCATTATGGGGGTTCCTGTTCGTTCAAGCTTATGTGGTAAAAACGCGCAGCGACCGCTGACTCTTATTACAATATCGATATTATTTTAATCAATAATCATAAAAATCGGCGGTACAAATGAAGAAAGAAATTAGTTTGAAGGGCTACTAACAGCACGCTGAGGCTTTGGCAACTGATACTGATTACCTGACTCATTTTGTAGTTGGAGCGTGTTCGCGCCCACATTAGGGGTTGGGTACAAAGGCACGAAAGGCGCTGTTTCTTGAGCAGCCGGCAGCTCTATCGGTGCAAGCTTTTTGCTTTGTTGATAGTCTAAGCTGCCATTGTCGCGCTTTCCAAGCAGGCTCTTGGTCGCTTGGCAGCCGCTCAATACCAACGTACTACCCAAAACTAAGGTCAGCATTGCAGGAAGTAGTTTTGTCGTTTTTGATGATACTGTCATCATGTTGTCTCTCTGAGTTAGCAGTTATTGCTCATTTAGGCGGTTGGCTTATCATGATAAGTTGACTTGTTGCTCTCTTGAATATTAATCGTCAAGCAACAAGTCTTAAATCGCTGAAGATCAGGTTATAGTATGTTTGCTCGAACCAACGCTTCATCAATAGTCGCATGATGTTGCTCTGCCAACCAAACGAGTGGTAAGCGTATCCCTTTATCGATCATGCCCATTTTATGTAGCGCATACTTAGCAGGAATAGGACTTGACTCGATGAATAAGTCACGATGTAGATGTTTGACTACGTCATGAATCTGACTAGCCGTTTCAAAATCACCACGCAAGCCAGCAGCGAAAGTCTCGCTCATGGCTTTTGGCGCCACGTTGGCAGTCACTGAGATATTGCCTTTACCACCTACTTTTAGTAGATCAAGCGCTGTGCCATCATCACCAGACAATACGACCATTCTGTCACCAACAGCTTTAATCAATTGCTCACCGCGACCAACAGAGCCTGTCGCATCTTTGATAGCAACGATATTGTCGATATCAGCAAGACGTTCGACCGTGTCTTGGGCAATATCGACGACCGTGCGACCCGGTACATTATAGAGCATCTGAGGAATATTGACGGCTTTAGCAATGGCTTGATAATGCTGAAACAAGCCTTCTTGTGGCGGCTTATTGTAATAAGGAGCAACCAACAACGCACAATCTGCACCAGCATCTGCTGCGTCTTGAGTCAGTTTAATCGCTTCCATAGTGTTGTTCGCACCAGTACCTGCGATGACTGGTACGCGACCTTTAACATGCTGGACAAAATAGCGAATGACATCGCTATGCTCTTGCATCGATAGGGTTGCCGACTCGCCAGTGGTGCCGACAGCAACGAGGCAATGCGTGCCCTGCTCGATCTGCCAGTCTATGAGGTCAGCCAGACGTTTATAATCAACTGTACCGTCAGGGTGCATGGGCGTTACCAAGGCTACCATTGAGCCTTGTAATCGGGTTTTGATCTCGTCGTATGCTGTGCTCATAACCGTGCCTTACTGTATTATCCTAGCTTTTATCAAAGCTGTCACATGATAGGTCGTTTGCAAGTGCCAAAAATTTATATACGTTGATAAACGCTAATGGCCAACCCTTGCTTGATGTTAATGCTGAAATTTTATTTATTATCATAACATTTACATTATAAATTACTGCGTATTAAAGTGAGTATTGGCATTATCGATGCCAGTGACCACAAATACCTGTTGCGCCATATAATATAATAGTAAAAACGCCTGCTAGTGTAGCATATTTTGATTTGACCGCTATCAATCAATTGATGCTGCAATCATAAATCAAAGGTCAAAAAGAGGCTTTTGTATTACCAAAAACCATAAATATAAGCTCAGAGCTTTATCAATAAATAAACGCTGAACTTAATAGCTAGTTTAGCGTAATGAATCAGCACTGATAAGTCTTTTGATTAATGTTAACGAATCGTCAACACATCGATGGTGGGACGATATAAGCGAAAAGGCAGGCCTCGCGTGCCTATACCGCTGCTGATGAATATTTAAATACATTATTTGCAGACTGATGCAATATCCGTTTGCGTATCTCTTATAGCGAGCGGTATTTATGATGAGCAATTATACTTTTCGGTGTTTTTCGGTATGCTGCTGTCCAAATCACTTCCTTATGGTTTTATCTATTCAATACGCAGACCAATAATAGCAGGGATGCCTTGGCGGATGACCTCTATGGTCACAACGCCTTTTTTGGGTAGGGATGAGATGGCGTCAGAAAAATCCGTTACTTTCTTAATAGGCTTTTGGTGAAAATTGGTAATGACATCACCTGCTAAGATCCCCGAGCGCGCGGCTAACCCTGTCGGATCAACCGTGGTGACCAACACCCCCGTTTTATTGTCTGTAGCAATCTCTGCTTGTTCATCTTTGGTCAAATCGCGCAAACGTAGGCCCAGTTGGACATCATCACTTTGCTGATCCCCACTTTGGGCTCTGACATCATTAGGTGCATAAGCGAGTTTACCGCTAATGATCATCTGCTTACCATTGCGCTGAATCTGTGCGCGAAATGGATCGCTTGGCTTTGCTCGGTTGAGCAGATTCAATAAGTCGGATGCTCGCATGATTTGTACATTATTGTACTGCAAGATAATGTCACCAGGTTTTAGACCTGCTTTTTGTGCTGGCGAGTCTGGAGAAACGCGGGTCAGCAAAGCGCCTTGTGGTTTATCCAATTTATAAGCTTCGGCCAGATTACGGTCGATATCTTGGGGATAGATACCCAAATATGCGCGAGCGACTTCACCACTGGTCTTTAATTGTTCATAGATATCCATAGCAGCGTCAATCGGGATAGAGAACGATAGTCCCATGTAGCCGCCCGTCCCACTAAAGATACGCGAGTTGATACCAATCACTTCGCCGCGCTGATTAAATAGAGGGCCACCTGAGTTACCAGGGTTCAGCGCCACATCGGTTTGTATAAACGGCACACTGGTTTCGCGTGAGAAGCTGCGTGATTTGGCACTAACGATGCCAGCGGAGGCTGAATAATCAAAACCAAATGGTGAACCAATGGCTAGTACGGGCTCCCCTACTTTTAAGCTGTTTGAGTCGCCAATCGGTAGCGCGGGGAACTGAGTGCCTTCAACTTTTAGTACAGCCACATCTGAGCGCTCGTCGCTACCAATCAAGGTTGCATCAAGCTCGGTTCTATCATTAAGTGTGACGGTGATTTTGTCAGCGCCCTCGATGACGTGATGATTGGTCAGCATGTAGCCGTTAGATGTGACAAAAAAGCCCGTACCATAAGCATGCTCTATCGCTGGCGTGACTGCTCGATCAGGAATGCGCACCCGATCGCCAAAAAACTGCCGCAACACTTCAGCCGTTTGCGCCTTAGCAAGCTCAGCCTCACTCACTGTCTTGGTGACGTTGACGCGCGCCACTGCGGGTGTCACTTGTTGAACTAGGCCAGAGAAATCAGCCGTGGTTACAGCCGCATGTGCATTGCTCATTATGGTGACGTTAATACTAGCCACCATCGCCGTACTCACAGCGAGCGCCAGCGCACTGCGCTGTAACCAAAGTCGCATATCGACAGTGGTTCGTGATTTAAACATATTGATAGGCATATTGTCCTCCATATGAATGGTCATTATTATTGTTGGTAATTAGATGATGGTACTTGATAACGTCTTGCCTGACGCACATAACCCCAATCGTTATTGGTCAGCGTTCTTATATTTGCTTATATAGTGAATTCAGTATAAAAACGATACAGTGGGACTGGGATAAATTTTTCGCAGCCTCTGTCTGCGTAGGCACAGCACGCAAGGAAAATTTAGACCAGTTCCACCTTGATATATAATGTATCTGTTTTATTTAGGATTGACTATATCGTTATACTCATATTACACGATGGTATTCGTGCTATGCATCGATTTCATATATGTTTTATCGCTAGGCTGATATAGTAACGATCATGTCAGCCCCGTTTTTATATTTATTTTAATCAAAACCAGGGTTGTTGGCTTTAGTAAACATAAACCTTCAGCGCCAATATACGGTCTCTGATTGACGTCATATTATTGTTGTTTTGGCGGCGTGCATGACCAACGTAGCTACTGTATGATGGACAAAACGTTATCTTGCCATTATTTCCATAATGCAGGATAACCCAAGGCATGGTTATTTCATACTGACTTTATACAATTTTGTGGCTGCGCGCTGATATCGTGGCAGGCTCTATATACATATATATGAATCAAATCATGTTATGATAGCAAGCAAAACAAATCATAAAACAAACAAAAGTCAATTAGTAAAAATGCTATCGACTACTCGTTTATCAAGCTGGCTATCATCATCCCTGTTTTCCATCTTTTGCACTTTTAGACCACTGTTATTTGTCTAAGAATGCTTTTGCTCTTGCTACTTTATAGTGTATATATCATCTCAAGCTCATGTTGCGATTCATGATGGCTATCAGTGTGATGACCCAGATACAATCAGTAATGATAACAATTGATCATAAACGAATGGTAGCGACTATCTTATAGCAGCTATGGATAGATATAAAATATGACAAGATTACAAAAGGATTAATTTATGGATACCGCCCTATTGCTATCCGGCGTGGTTGGGATTGGCATTGCCGCCCAATGGCTGGCTTGGTATTTGAAGCAACCGTCCATTTTATTTTTATTGCTCATTGGCATTATCATCGGACCAGTCCTAGGGGTGTTTGACCCTGATTTGGTATTAGGTGAGCTGATGTTCCCCTTTATCTCTTTGGGCGTGGCAATTATTCTATTTGAGGGCTCGCTAACGCTAGAGTTTGATGAGATCAAGCAGCATGGTACTGTCGTGCAAATGCTGGTCTCGGTTGGTGTACTCATCACCATCGCTATCGTGGCGCTATCGACTTATTTGCTATTCGATGTCGATCCATTGATTGCATTGCTGTTTGGTGCGCTGGTCTGTGTGACCGGTCCGACGGTCATTATGCCGCTGCTGCGTAGCGTGCGCCCCAATAAAACCATCTCTAATATCCTCAAATGGGAAGGTATTATCATTGATCCAATCGGTGCAATCGCCGTGGTATTGGTCTATGAATATATCATCTCAGGCGGTGAAGCCAGTAGTATCTTACTATTTGCCAAAATTGTCGTATTGGCAACCGCCCTTGGTATGGCAGGCGCTTGGTTGCTGGCGTTCCTCATGCGTCGTCATATGGTTCCTGAGTTTTTGCGCAATGTTTTTACCCTGGCATTTGTGCTGGTACTATTTTCGGTATCGAATCACTTGGAGCATGAATCAGGATTATTGACTGTGACCGTACTGGGCGTAGCTTTGGCAAACTGGCCAAAATTCCCACGCGAGACGATTTTGGAGTTCAATGAGTCTTTAACCGTTCTGCTGATCTCTGTGCTATTTATTATTTTGGCCGCTCGTGTAGAGCTGGCAAGTTTGTTAAGCGTAGGTTTTGCAGGTCTGGTGCTCCTTGCTATTGTCATGTTTGTGGCGCGTCCATTATCGGTATGGGCGTCCTCTATCGGCTCCAACCTAAAAACCAATGAAAAGCTCATGATCAGCTGGATTGGCCCTCGCGGTATCGTCGCTGCTGCCATCTCCTCCCTGTTTGCGATTCGTTTGCAAGAGTATGATATTCAGGGTGTTGAGCTGCTTGTACCATTGGTATTTATGGTCATCATTGGCACGGTGATGATTCAGGGTCTGGGCGCAAAGGTGGTCGGCAACTTGCTGGGCGTACGTGAGCCTGAGACCAACGGTATTCTTATCGTCGGCTCAAACCCGATTGCACTACTCATCGCTACCTCTCTGAAAGAGCAAGGCTTCGACGTCATCGTCGCCCATAATAACTATACCAATATTGCGCGCGCACGCATGAGCGGACTGCGTACTTACTTTGGCAACCCCATCTCTGATCACGCTGATCACCATCTTGATCTGATTGGTATTGGGCGTTTGTTTGCCATGAGTATGGACAAAGAGATGAATACCTTGTCTGAGATTCATTATCGTCATGAATTTGGCGAGCGTAAGCTATACCGTCTCAAGTTCAGTGATGAAAAAGTCAAAAGTGAGCGCGACGACAAGCAGTCCAATTTTCACTCACAGTGGCTGTTTGGCAAAGATGTGACGTATACCAAGCTTGCTAGTATGCTGTCCAAAAAAGCGCGCATCAAAATCACCAACATCACTGACAGCTATAGCTTTGAGCAGTATAAAGCGGATAACAAGCAGTTTGTGCCGCTATATACCATAGACAAAGAAGGCAAGCTGCACGTCATTACTGATAAGTTCGACGGTACGGTGCCGCGTGATCGTAAGCTTATCTCACTGGTCGTGGATGATGAAGTACAGCCAAAACCAGTGGACGTGACACCAAAGCAAGAACAAGCGCGTATGGTCGCCGATGCTAACTTTGAATCGAGCTCAAAAGCGCCTGAAAAGCGTAAAGAAAAAGAGCTGGGCGGCGATAACCTACAAAAACCAGCGCCAGAAACGCTAACTAATACGGCTCAAAATACTGAGCAAAGCGTCGCCAGTGCCCCTAATGCGAACAGCGCTATAGATAAGTCCAATACTGCGACAGTCGCGGCCGATGATAAGGCAGCAGCACCAAAAACAGAGGCTACCAACACAGCGAACACAGGTGTGATGTCAGCAAACTCGACCGCGACCTCGAAAACAAAAGCGCCTAGTAATAGTAATACCAACGGTAATGGTAACGCGCCTAAAAACAAAAAAGGAGCGCTTGATCCCAATCGTCTTCCTGACTCTGGTCAAGACAGTGCTACTCATTCGACTGCCAAAACTGACACTGACGCTTCTATCGCAGTTGAGAAAGAAGCCGAGCAGAGTGAGCTGAATGACAAAAATAGTGACAAATAAACTCTATCGTTATTTACCCGCTAACATCATAATTGGTTAAATAACGAGCTGTCATTGAAAAAGCTCCAGCGACATGCTGGGGCTTTTTACCTTTATCATATCCGCTTGATTATTAAATCTACTTACAAGATAAAAATGATCACTCAAATATGATTATTCAACATCAAATCTGTCTACGACTGCCTGCCATATCCGCGCGCTCACCTCATCAGTACTCCCTGACGCATCGATACGCTGGATACGTTCAGGATGCGAGCTTGCAAGTTGACTAAAACCGGTATGTACCCAAGTAAAAAACGCCATTGCTTGCTGCTCAAAGCGATCTGCTGCGCTGCGCTTATTGGCGCGTGCCATGCCCTCTGCTACTGGCAAATCAAGCCATAAAGTCAGCTCAGGTAATTGGGTCACAAACTGCTCGATCAGCGTCTCAATTTTGGTCAGCATCACTTGATCGCCATGTCCGCGTCCAAACCCTTGATACGCAATAGTAGAGTCCGTAAACCTGTCACAAACGACCCATGTGCCACGTTGTAGCGCAGGCAGGATGACTTGCTGCATATGATCACAGCGTGCTGCAAATAATAATAAAAGCTCTGTATCATCCTCAATTTCAGTCGCAGGATCTAGCAATATATCGCGCAGTCGCTCAGCAAACGGACTACCACCCGGCTCGCGAGTACGAAGGTAGTGAATACCATTTTTCTCTAGTTGCAAGCAGAGCTGCTCAATCGCCGTGGTTTTCCCGACGCCTTCCGTTCCTTCAAAACTAATAAACCGCCCTACAATAGGTGCGGTCGTCGTTTGTGAAGCATTTGATTCCGGTAGCGTGGACGATGCTGTACTCGTTTGTACGGATGGCGCGTTGGTCTGTATAGATACTGACATGATATGACCTTATGTCATTGATGAGCGCTATCGTTAGATTATAGCGCTTAATAAACGATAAGTTTTATAAGAGATAAAGAAGTGCTTTATTGCGGCGGTGTTTGAGATTTTTTCTCACGCATGACGCTCAGATAGTCTTTTACCGCTTGGTTGTGCTCAGCCAAGCTATTGGTAAATTTATGTCCGCCGTTACCTGTTGCCACAAAATATAACGCGTCGCTATCGGCAGGATGCAAGGTGGCTTCGATAGATGCAGCAGATGGCAGCGCGATTGGCGTTGGCGGTAAGCCATCAATCTGATAGGTATTATAAGACGTTTTTTCATCGATGTCTTTGCGGCGGATATTACCATCATAACGGCTACCCATACCATAAATGATGGTCGGATCGGTCTGCATACGCATATTTTTAATTAAGCGATTTCTAAACACGGCAGAGACTAGCGGACGCTCTTCTGGTACGCTGGTTTCTTTTTCGATGATAGATGCCATTACTAATGCTTCGTAAGGGCTATTATAAGGTAGGTCAGGCGCGCGATTTTCCCACGCATCAGTCAGCGCTTTTTGCTGGCGTTTATATAGGTCCGTGAGCACTTTTTTATCGCTCGTTCCTTCACCATAATAATAGGTATCGGGCGCAAACCAACCTTCAAGATTATGATTGACGATAGGATCACTACTATTAGTCACACTATCTGGCAATATACCAGCCAAATCTAACGCTTGTGCAATGCTGGCATTATCACTGCCGGCGGTCAGCACTTCTTTTTCGATATTGTCATTATCACGCAGCGCTTGGTACAAATCTTTTGAGGTTTTGCCTTCGATAATTTGCACCTTTACCATAGCTGCTTTTGCGCCCTGCTCTAATATTTGCAATGCCTCAGCGATGGTTGGGTTCTCAGGTAATTGATAGATACCTGCATGCAAAGGCGCATCAACTTGCGACTTGATATATAGCTTGGCTACGCTGGCCGAGAACAGCGGAATCTGATTTTGCCACTGCGGCAATAGGCCATAATACGTCTGACCTTGCTCAATCGTGACCATTTGCTGTGGCTGTTCGATACGACCAAATAAGGTCTGATATACCATAACTAAGAAAAATGCAGCAATGAGCCCTAGCACTAGCAATACTTGATAACCGCGCTGCATAAAAAATGAGGGATTGTTGACTTTATATTGACGCGGTTTGCTGTTGCCACTGATCAGTGAGACATTGGTCGCTGGTGTGTCTTGCACCCTATCTACCACTGGTTGCGCGTCCGGTAGCGTGGTGTCTACACGCTCCTCGACTGTGCCATCTTGCTTATTCGATGGCGACTCATTGGGACGTTCAGGTGGTGTATTGGGTGTGGGCTTGCTCATGGCAACTCGCGAGGCAGATGTTTGCTAGAATTTAGCACTGAACCGTACGATTTTCAATGGTATTTGCTTAGCTTATGCATTAACTTGGTCTATACACTGATTTATATGGCTCAACATTCCCACCTTTTACTGGTATTTTTATCACTGTCCATCGATGCTGACACTCTATTATGAATCTATATTTTGACCAAAGACTCGCCAAAAACTATCACTCTAAATCACAGATTATTCGCGTTCTCAGTGAAACATGGGTAACAGAAAATGGTTACTGTCCTAATTGTAGCGAGCAGCCTTTGACTGAATTTGCTAACGGTCAACCTGTCGCTGATTTTTACTGCGCGCATTGTAATGAGCAATATGAGCTAAAAAGTAAAAAAGCCAAGTTAAGCAACATCGTTAATGACGGCGCTTATAAGACGATGGTTGAGCGTATCAATAGTAAGGACAATCCCAGTTTTTTCTTTTTGACCTACTCAAAAGCATACGCCGTTAATAACTTTCTAATTATTCCCAAGCAGTTTTTTACGCCCGATATTATTATGAAGCGCAAACCATTATCAGTGACTGCCAAACGCGCAGGTTGGGTGGGTTGCAATATTGACTTACGAAAAGTGCCAGAGTCAGGCAAAGTCTTTTTGGTCAAAGACCAAAAAATCATAGATAAAGAGTCGGTTACCCAGCAATTCCAAAAAACCTTATTTTTACGCACGCAATCTATAGAGTCGCGTGGCTGGACATTAGATGTTTGGCAATGTATCGATCGACTTGATGCTCACTTCTCTCTCAATCAAGTTTATGCTTCTGCTGATGAGTTACAGCTCAAATACCCTGAAAACAACCACGTAAAAGATAAAATTCGCCAGCAATTACAAGTATTACGAGATAAAGGCATTATTGAATTTGTCAGTCGTGGTCGTTATCGAAAGTTATACTAAGAACACTTATCATCCCATAATGGCAAACCTTTGGCAGCAACCAAACGACCGTAAAACTTGTGAGGAGGATAATCTAGCTCTAGCTCATCATTTACTTTGAAAAAGTGTTTCACATTGCCATCGAGACAGGTATAAGCTCGATTTTTTACCTGTTTATTCCAGCTCATTAACAACCCTAACGGAGTGCGAGAAGCTTTAGTAAAAGCTTGTCTTTCGGTTGTGATTGCACACATCACAATATCTTCATGAAACTGCTTATCTAAACCTTGTTCAATGACTTCTTGACGGGTATGCGCATACTTAAACACACTTCCAAACGCTGTGTATTTTTTATCTTTCTTAGAATAGACAATACTAAATGCTATCTGTGAGTAGCAAGGTAAGTGAATTACTTCATCAGGATTTTCTTTTGCTACACAGCAAACTTTATTAAATATCATAAATCTACGAACTTGTAGCGGAATTCGTTGATCTTTATATACCGAACGCATGCGATATTGTCCTTTTAAAAATTTCTATTGAAAAAGGATCATTGATCGATTTACTTTATGGCACAAGTCTGCGTAACAAAAGACGATCACTTCTTTTGAGGGCTTTTGCTAATCTAATTGGTATAAATGACTGAAGTGATATATGAGAGACTTTAATTATTGAGGATATTTATGATAAAGACAGGCGGTTCAAATACTTATCAAATAGAAGTAATCGAAACGATGAGTGCACTTATAGAAGTGGTTGCAGAAGATGGTGAAACTGCTCTACTAAAAGCGCGAGAAATGTATAGAAGCGAGGATATTATTTTAGAACCTGATGATATGCTTGATACTGAATTTATTATCTTTGGCGTAGAAGAGAATGAGTAGCTAGCTCAAACCAAAAGTAGCTCTCAGTACTTGTGAACATTAATGAATAAGCGTATAGATAATAGTAGAGCGCTTTCTCTTGACCAGTACATTCAATGATGGTTTGACAGTGAAAAACGGTAAAGTCCAGTCAGTCAATAAAGGTCAGTGGGACAAGCTTGTCAGTGACAATGATGCTTATGTATTTACCTACGAGTGGCTTTTTGCTGTACGAGAGAAAATGGCAGATAATGCGACATTATGGGTTAGTGGTACACATCACAATATTTTCACTCTGGGTCGTATTTTGCCGCAGCTTGGTTTTAAAATACTCAATGTTATAACTTGGGAAAAAACCAATCCACCGCCTAATTTTTCTTGTCAGTTTTTCACTCATTCTACAGAGTTCATTATTTGGGCGAGAAAACATCCTAAAGTGCCACATTATTTCGATTATGATTTGATGAAGCGACTCAATAACGATAAGCAAATGAAAGATGTGTGACGCTTGCCAGCAATTGCTAAATGGGAAAAATCTTGTGGTAAGCACCCTACGCAAAAACCTTTGGCATTATTGGCACAGATGATTTTAGCCTCTACTAAAAAAAATGCTTTGATACTTGACCCTTTCGCTGGATCTTCAACAACAGGTATCGCAGGTAATGTCTTAGAAAGACGTTTTATTGGTATTGAGCAGGAAACTGAATATCTACAACTCAGCCAAGCGCGCTATGAAGACCTACAACATGAAGGGAAAAAAGAGTTTTTTAAACAACATTTCTATCGTTTATTAAATAAAGAAAATAACAACTAAACGGATTTAAAATCTACAACATCACCTGACAATAGCGTCAAACTACTCATAGGCATGATGCCGCGCAGTGCATTGCAAAAGAATAACCGCGTCAACCTAGGCAAGTCTTCATCTGATAACGACCGTATCACCACTGGGTACTCTGTCGCGGACAAAGCATCAATAATCACCTGCCGCATCACACCAGCAACGCCCGATTGATCCATAGAAGGGGTGTACCATTGACCTGTTGTTAGATAGCTCTCATGATTGTTATCAACACCTTCGTGGCCACTAGAGTGCGTTTCAGATTCGCATAAAGGCTCATCTGCTAACTGATAGAACACATTGCTCATCGTACCTTCAACCCAGTGACCACTCATATCACGTAGCAGCCCTTCACTGAGGCTCTTTGTAACGTTAGCCGCTAATGGTTCAGCTTTTATACGCTGTAGCTCGCCACTGGCAAGGACATTATCTAGGCGGCTCAGGCTTTTGAGTCCTGCCAGCGATGGCGGCAGGCAGGCAATCTGTGAAGATAAACATATCGCTGAGGCATTCGGCTGCATGGGTACTAGATTGCCGTCAGGTAATGACAGTTGCACAGCCGTGGAGACTCTCATAACAGCCGGTTTTAGCCATATCTCACAAGCGCTTCCTGATTCACTTGGTACATAGCCATAACCGCGAATGTCTTGTGCGGCGCGAGTCACCACGAGCTTGAGCATACCCTGCTCTAGCTGCTGGGCATACATTTTTAATACTGCCAGTAGTTCCTCGCAGTCTATATCTAACTGCAAGGCGTCGGCATGGGAGATGAGCCGCTGATGATGGTAGTCTGCCCATAGGATGAGTCCGTCCATCACACCCATGGTCGTAAAAAACCCATCCGCATATGCTAGGCCGCGGTTGTCTGGCGACAGTGTCACCGCTTTGCTGGTTGCCGTATCGTCTTGTGGATATAGACATACCCAGCTGTTGGGCAGTGACCTCATGTCTATCATCGCTTAGCTATTGTCTGTTTGGGCAGCGGATTTATTGATGACTAGCATACAGCTATAAAACTCACATTTTGCCAGTTCTACTTTCTGTCCGCCAATGACTCTGTTTTTGATGATTTGGTTACTGAGCATCTCAGCGACCATTTTGCCACCCTCGTCACCCATCAGTCGGCGCGATAGTTGGTAGGCTTTTTTGGCATGGTCTTGGCTCAACTCTTTTTCTTTATCAGAATCGGTCGGATTGGCATAATACCAGCCAAGCTCAAGATATTTTTCGGAGTCGATAATATCTAGATAAGGCGCGTCCGTCTTCATAAAGCGATATTTGGTGGCAGGATTACTGGCATAGTCTAGGCTATTTTCATCCGTACTTATTACTTTACCAAATGCTGACTTGATACTATCTAACTCATCGGTGCCAAGGGGCTCGGCCTTGTCAGCGTTCCATGCCGAGACATCGTATTTTACTGGTGTACCTTGTTGGGCGGTCGCGCCATCTAGATCAGGATTATCTACCGCGCTGTTCTCTACAGGAGCCTCAGCCACAGCCTGCTCGCTGCTCTCAGCGTTTGTCTCTGGATTTTGAGCATCCTCTTTGGTGCTATCACAGCCGCCAAGCGTCACACTAACTGCCATTATCGTACCGACTAGAAGAGTCTGAAGGTTATGATTCCACATAGATAATTTACTCACACTTTTAGATTGATCTTAAAAGAATATTAACGAGCTGGCTCAGAAGCCACCGATAACAAAGGATTTTTTAATAAAGAATGTATGTAATAAAAGTTATAACCTAGCAGTCATTAGAGCATATTATATTAATTAACATATAATCCATAGTTTACCCAACTGCTCAGCGCTTGACTACCTTTTAGGTTACACATAACGTTCCCAGAGGGTACATATTTGTTAAATATATCACTCATCAAACTCTGCCCGATATAAGGCTTATGAAGTGAGCCATTGGTTTGTCAATCATCATTTTATCGCTTATGATAATTGACCATCAACGAGGCATGTTGACAATGCCTTGTCTCTTTTAGCCAATGGACCCTTTATGACCCAACACTTCATCGTTATTGGCAACCCGATTGCCCACAGCAAATCCCCTGAAATTCATGCGCAGTTTGCCTTACAGGCAGGTATTGATATTCGCTATCAGCGCCAGTATTGCCCTGACGATGCTGCCAGTTTTACAGCGGTCATTGAGGCGTTTTTTCATGGTGGCGGTATGGGTGCTAATGTGACCGTACCCTTTAAACAAGTCGCTTATGACTGCTGTGCGGCACGCGGCGGCTTGTCAGAGCATGCCAAAACAGCAGGCGCGGTCAATACCCTCATGATAAATGAGGCGCTACTACAACAAGGCGCGTCGATAAAAGAGGCCATATACGGCGATAATACAGACGGACAAGGACTCGTCAATCACATAACACGCTTAGGTTGGCCATTGGACGGTGCTCGCGTTGCCCTTATTGGCGCAGGCGGCGCGGCGCGCGGCGTCATACTACCGCTGATTCAAGCAGGTATTGGCTCACTGACTATTGCCAATCGCACCGTGAGTAAAGCGGTAGATTTGGTGAACGAGCTGAGCGCAGCAAGTTCGGTGATTGCAGCACAGCAGATTCAGACCTGTGCCACCAAGGATTTGAGCGGCACGTTTGATATGATTATCAATGCCACCTCTATTGGCTTATCAGGCGATAAACTGCCGCTGGATGATACTCTACACTGTCAATACGCTTATGACATGATGTATGGGCGCGACCTACCCTTTTTGCAGCATTTCGCGGCGCGTGATGCCCAAACGTCTGAAGGTTACGGCATGCTCATCGGACAAGCAGCCTTGAGCTTTGAGCGCTGGACTGGTCATAAAATCGACGTCGCAAAAGCGACAGCCGCCTTGAGTCAAAATACTTAATGGAACTCTTAATCAGCAGCATCAAACTGCTGCTTTTTATTCACTAAAGCGCAGCAGCAGCCAATCCTCCAAACGCCGCAGTGGCTCACGCAATTGTGTAGAGTGGATGGCCAAACCACCGCTCAGACCAATCACACAGCCAAGTGCCGTATCAATCATGCGCGTATGAATGACATCTCCTGCCACTGGTGGCACCGCCATCGTGCTGCCGTACTCCGCGATAAATATCGTCAAGGGTGTAATAAAAATCACCGCCAGCCCATAATGCCGGTCGACAAACGACTCAATCAATAACATCATTGATAATATAGCCACGGCGACACCCCATCTCGAGAGCCCCCAAGACAGCATCCAACTGGCAACCACCATACCAACCAACGTACCCAATATACGATGCAATTGCTTGATCCACATGGTTCGCAGCTGGATGCCTTGAATAATAATAAAGCAGCTCATTGCCACCCAATATGGATAAGGCATGTCTAATAAAACTGCTATTACCAACGCCAGACTGATGAAACTTACGACAATGAGGCTATCACTGATCATATCTGGCTCATAATGATAACTAGGCGCAGGGGCAATAGGACGTGTGGCGAGCAAAAACAGCGTATACAGTAGCGCGAGCAACATCGACGACCCACTACCCAGCAAGACCAGACCTATTGCTGAGAGTATTCGGTCTACAGGTATAGGAATGAACAGCGCAATGGCACCTGCCATCAATGTAAACAGCCCTGCTGGTGGTGGCTGCTTATAATAACGACCCAACATCACCACGCTAAGCGCAATGAGCATAAAGACAGGCAGCCTGAGTATAGGTAATTGCTGCGCCATCAAACCCAGCGCAAAACTGAGTATCATGGCAAATCCCCAAGCCATCACTGTTACCAATCGATAAGGTAACCCGCCCACCAATGGCAGGTTTAAAATAATCATTGACCCTAGCGACGCTTTGATTCCAGCAGATAAGTCACCAAAGTAAGCGCCCACAAATACTGGAAAGCTGATCGCAATCGCTGCAATAATAGGCATATGCCAGGGTCTTCGGCTACGATTGACGGTTAGTAAATGCCCAAGCTCACCATCAATGAGCCCCTTAATACGCGTGAATAACGTGGTCAACCAAGAGGTTTGTTTGTGTGATTTTGACTCGCTCATAGAGGGTCTGCCTTATTTATTATGTCTATTACTCTTCGGTCTTCTGCTTATCATCAATCATCTATAACAGATGATCTTTGAGCACATCCAGCACATATATCAGCCACTTCATAAAACTAAAATTGATTAATTAAAATAAAAGTCATGAATAATAGTTATGAATTGTATATTTATTGGTCTATAAGATTTATAATCATATCAACGCAATAATAGCTGACGCTCAACAAGGACATCCTAAAGCCCTTCACAATGGACTCGCTGTTTATTACTAGCACTCATAACAACAGATATAGTATCTATCTCGATTAAAATAATGACACATCGCTGACATGACTTTTGACTCAAATACTGCGTCGTAAGTCCATGATAGCGAACCAACCAAAGAGAGCGATTATGTTAACTTACAAAGCACCTTTACGTGACATCAAATTTTTGATTAATGATGTATTTGATTACCAAACGCATTATAAAAGCCTAGACAATGGCGAAAACGCGGATCCTGAAACCATAGATATGATCCTACAGGGTATGGCAGATTTTGCTGAAAACGTCCTTGCTCCTATCTATCAATCAGGCGATGAAGAAGGCTGTCATTTTGAAAATGGCGAAGTCACCACACCAAAGGGCTTTAAAGAAGCTTATGACCAATTTGTAGAAGGCGGCTGGCAAGGTATCTCGTATCCTGAAGAATACGGCGGAATGAACTTACCGACGTCAATCACCCTAATCAAAGCTGAAATGATCGGTACTGCTAACTGGCCGTGGGCGATGTACTCTGGCCTCTCAACTGGTTGTATCAATACGCTACTGCAATACGGTACGGATGAGCAAAAAGCCCTTTATTTACCGAAATTGGTCGAAGGAACGTGGGCAGGTACGATGTGTTTGACCGAGCCTCAATGTGGTACCGACTTGGGTCAGGTAAAGTCAAAAGCCATCCCGCAGGATGATGGTACCTACAAAATCAGTGGCACCAAAATCTTCATCTCAAGTGGTGAGCATGATCTAACGGACAATATCATTCATATTGTTTTAGCACGCCTACCAAATGCACCAGAAGGCACACGCGGTATCTCGCTATTTATCGTACCAAAATTCACGCCGAATGCTGAAGGCGAGTCTGGCGAGCGCAATGCAGTCGTCTGTGGTTCAATTGAGCACAAAATGGGTATCAGCTCGTCTTCGACCTGTGTATTGAACTTTGATGGTGCTACTGGCTACCTAATTGGCGAACCGCACAAAGGCCTAAAAGCGATGTTCACCTTTATGAACACTGCTCGTATCGGTACTGGTATCCAAGGTCTGGCGCACACTGAGCTGTCTTTCCAAAATGCATTGCCCTATGCCAAAGAACGCCGCTCTATGCGTACGCTATCTGGTACCAAAGACCCTGAAAAAGTAGCTGATGCGATCATCCACCACGCTGACGTACGCCGTATGCTACTGACGCAAAAAGCCTTTGCTGAAGGCGGTCGCTCAATGATTTATCATTCAGCACGCTATGCGGACAAAATGGCACAGGGTATCGTGAATGGCGATGAAGAAGAGTTTGAAAAATGGGATGACAAGCTAGGTTTTTATACGCCAATCCTAAAAGGGTTCTTGACTGAGCTTGGTATCGAAGCGGCCAAACACGGTCAGCAAGTCTATGGCGGCCACGGCTATATCAAAGAATGGGGTATGGAGCTGATTGCTCGTGATGCTCGTATCGCGACCATGTACGAAGGTACGACTGGCGTACAGGCATTGGATCTATTAGGCCGTAAGGTTATCTTGCAATCTAAAGGTAAAATCATCCGTGACTATACCTCAAGCATCATGAAATGGTGCGGCGAGTATGCCCTTGATAAAGACATGCGTAAGTTTGTTTGGGCACTTACCAAGCTGTGCGCTGAGTGGAACACCTTGACAGTACGCTTGATGCTAATGGCTCGTAAAGACCGTGAAATCATCTCAGCCGCATCAGATGACTTCTTGATGTACTCAGGTTACGTCATGATGGGCTACCACTGGGCACGTATGGCAGCGGTCGCTTATGATAAGCTTGAAAATGGTGGCACAGAAGCACCAGAATTCTACAAAGCAAAAATTCAAACAGCCGAATTCTATTTTGACAAGCTGCTACCACGTACCTCTGGACATGCTGAATCCATGGTCGCACCAAGCAATAGCATGACAGAGATGGACATCGAAAACTTTGCTTTTCTAGACTAACACTGTATTCATAATCCACGAAAAAGCGCCTATCATTTAGGCGCTTTTTTGTGTTTAACTGACCGTATTATGATTAAAGACTATCAAAAGCAACCTGTAATTTAGGAGTACGTGATGATTCTACCTAACGATAAAAACACGGCTTTAGCTGCTCGATATATACGAGCATTGGTCATTAGCACCACGCTCGTCAGTATTGGCATCAGCAGTGCAGCGGCCAAAAGTAGCGATAGTACTCTACATTTTGCAAAAGGCGCTGTTACTAGCGTCGTCACTGGTAAACTCGCTCCTCATATCGATGAGCAGTGGTATCGTTTCGATGCTGCAAGTCAGCAATATGCCGTTATTAACATTGCACCACTTGCAGGTACGCCCGAGACTGCTAACGTCGGTGTATTGCATATGCCGGATGGTACCCAAGATGGCACCAAAGGCGGTATCATTTAT
The DNA here is from genome assembly GCF_001444505.1 of Psychrobacter piscatorii. Lineage (GTDB taxonomy): Bacteria > Pseudomonadota > Gammaproteobacteria > Pseudomonadales > Moraxellaceae > Psychrobacter > Psychrobacter piscatorii_B. Next base: position 19,237 of record NZ_LNDJ01000071.1, read on the forward strand.
CAAGGCTGCTTACCTAAAACGGGAAAATACCGTCTGCGTATCGCACGTAATCTTATGGCCACTCATGGCAAAACAGCAGGCTATAAAGTTGAGGTCATGATACTACCAAAGGTTGCTAGTCAGTCTTTGTGCAAGCCCGCTTAACCATATACGTCTAACGCCTTCAAACAACAGTATTCAAAATATAATAAGTCACTTTGGAAAAGGTTAAAGCGTTTAACATTAACTACCTAGCATCTTCTTATGATATACCGCACTAATCTCTTCGACTTCTACGCATATTTGCAGTGCCGCACGACCTGATTGCTCGTCTCCGATCTTTTCTTCGATGGTAGCGACCAAGAGCTCAGCCAGCTGATTACGAGTCTCTATATCGCGGCCGCTCATCAGTTTTAGATTGGCATAGATAAACCCATTCGCTTGCTCATCATCTTCCACACCCACCAAAAACGTCTCAATAGGTAAGATACGTGTTTTGATATCTGTCGGCTTACCAAAATATCCACTGTCCCATAATGCTTTATTGAGCGACTTTAGCAATGATTCTTCGTGAGGGATACTGACATTGGGCGTGGCTTGAATGGTTAAATGCGGCATGATTATGTCCTTAAATATAAAAAGTAATAGAAGATCTGGCTGATAAGTTTACGCGGTATCTTTAGCTACCGTAAAACGTTTATTTGTATTATTCATCAGTAATCGCACTAAAATGCGCATCAAGTGTGTTGGCTAATTGCGCTGGTGGTAACTCAATCTCCAAACCGCGACGACCGCCACTGACATAGACCGTTGTCTGATCTTGTGCGCTGCTATCTATGACTGTTTTTAGGCGCTTTTTTTGCCCGAGTGGACTGACGCCGCCCAACACATAGCCGGTACTACGTTCTACTTGCTTGGGATCTGCCATTTGTACTTTTTTGCAGGACAGCAATTTATTCGCGGATAAGGCTTTGGCCATTTTTTTAAAATTGAGGGTTTTATCTACTGGCAATATCGCAACCGCAAGGTCGCCAGTATCGGTCGATACCACCAAAGTTTTGAACACTTGCACTGCCGCCACGCCAAGCTTTTCTGCGGCTTCTAAACCAAAAGAGGCCGCATGACTGTCATGCGTGTATTCGTGTATGCGGTAATCAAGACCGCGTTTTTTGGCAAGATCGATAGCTGGCGTCATAATATTTCGGCTTAATAAAATAGAACTAAAGAATAGGCGTCATACGGATTAAATAGACATGGCATCAATATATTATTACGCCAAATATCGTAACTTTCAAATACTTGACCGTTTTATATCATTGCTCGCTTACTAGTGAGTAACCCAATAGTATTAATATTAGCAGTATATACAGACACTATATATCGCTTTAGTGGCTTTTATGGCATCATAAGCGCAACATATTTGACTATTTTTGATACTGATTATGATACCGAAGTTCCTAAAAAAACGGATTTTTAAAGCGCCAGTCAGCACTGACCGCACTTCTGAAACTGACGCGGGTCCAATCGTCACCAAGCCTTACGCTAATGCTCCGATCAATCAGCTGTATCGTAAACTATCGGGACAGCTACTCGACATTGCTGTCAAACCGAAATTATTGGGTGAATTGCCTGATTTTGATAGCGACGAGCAGGTACTTAGATTTTATGTGCTACAGGATTATTCTCGCTCCAACAGTATTTTGATCGACTTGCAGACGCAAGAGCACAACCTGCCCCCTGCACTAGTTGGGGTCAATGACGCAGCTCACAATATCAAAGAAAATGCAGCCATCATATTTTTGAATCACCCACATGCCAAAGACAATCAGTTATCTCCGCGACTGTCTCGCTTAATCTCTGCGGTTTTGCAATACCCAGAGTTAAAGGTGCGCCTAGTCCCTGTATCTATCCTGTGGGGACGCGCCCCTGAAAAAGAAGACTCGCTATTTAAACTATTAACCGCTGACAATTGGCAAGACCCGAGTATCAGCAAGCAGTTATTTAATATCGGCGTGATGGGCCGTGATACCTTTGTACAATTCCACCCACCCCAAGATTTGCGTACTATCATCAATGATAGCCTCAAAGGTGAAAGCGCGGGCCCTAACGTTTTTGACTCAATTTCTGAAGGCTTGGTTTCTGAAGGCTTGGTTTCTGAAGGCTTGGTTTCTAAAGACTTAGTTTCTAAAGACTTAGTTTCTAAAGACTTAGCTTCTAAAGATTTGGTTTCTGAGGATTCAAGTGCTAAAAGCTCACCTGCTACAGACTCACAAGATACTGAATCAGCAACGACGGATAATGATGTCAAAACTGATGCTGAAAAATCACCCAGCTATACGCTCGTGGCGGCTGCTGATGGCAATCGTGAACTCGTACGTATGTTGCAGCAGCAATTGACGATTTATTTAGACAAGCAGCGCGCCAGTATGCTGGGCCCTGATTTGTCAGATAGACGTAATTTGGTCGATAAACTGGTCTACTCGCCAGCGATTAAGCACGCAATAGAGCTGGAAGCTGCCGAAAAAGGCACCAGCGTACGCGACGCTCGTAGTCAAGCGCGAGGATACGCCAATGAGATGGTGAATGACTATTCTCATTCCATTATTCGTGGGTTTTATAAATTTTTAACGTGGTTATGGACGCAATTATACGATGGTGTCGAAGTCCATCATTTTGAGCGAGTACGTGACCTTGCGACCGATTACGAATTGATTTATGTGCCGTGCCATCGCAGTCATGTTGATTATCTATTGTTGTCTTATGTCATCTATAAACGCGGTTTGAGTATCCCTTATGTCGCAGCAGGTGATAACTTAGATGTGCCAGTATTGGGACCGTTATTGCGCGGCGCTGTCGCTTTTTATATTCGTCGTAGCTTCCGTGGCAATGCCCTTTATACCGCCGTATTGCGTGAATATATGCATACCCTTATCACGCGTAATACGCCGATCGAGTACTTCATTGAAGGTGGTCGCTCACGTTCAGGTCGCCTACTACCGCCCAAAATGGGTATGCTGGCGATGACGGTACATAGCCAGTTACGTCAAACCAATAAGCCTGTGGTGTTCATCCCAACTTATATTGGTTATGAGCGTATTATGGAAGGCGGCACTTATATCGGTGAGTTAAAGGGCAAACCAAAAGAATCAGAATCGTTGATTGGGCTACTCAAAGTGGGTCGTAAGATTGAGCGTATTTTTGGTAATGTACATCTAAGTTTTGGTACACCGCTGCATCTTAGCGATTTTATGACAAAGTTCGATGTTCCAGCCAACAGCTTACCGTCCGATCGCACCGACTCCCCACTCGATGAAAAAGCCAGTGCCATGGTCGATAATATCGGTGTAAAAGTCATGCAGCATATCAACAAAGCTGCCGTGATAACGCCTGTGTCGCTGCTATCATTGGTACTACTATCCGCACCGAAAGCGGCACTGGATGAAAACAGTTGCCGTGAGCAAATCGCTTTGTACCAAGGCCTTGCGCAGCAGATTCCTTATGCAGATGACACTGTCATCACAGATATGAGCCCGCAAGAAATCATTGATTATGGCATCAAGCTAAAACTCATAGAGCGTACGCCGCACATCTTGGGCGATATCATTCAGGTCGCTGGCAAGCAAGCGGCATTGCTCAGCTATTTCCGCAATAACACTCTACACGTCTTTATCTTGCTGTCTTTCTTATCAGCGCTAGTGGCACGTAACGGCCGTATCAAACGCAGTCGCTTAGATAGTATCGCTGAGCAGTTATATCCGTTCTTACAAGGTGAACTGTTCTTATACTACCCAGCGCATGGTTTGGCGGAGACGCTCAACAAAAAAGTCGATAGTTTACTCTCTCATGGGTTGATTGTTGAGTTGGGTGATGACACGCTTAGTGTTCCTGAGTCTAATAGCAAGCGCTATCAACAGCTACAAGTACTGGCGACACCCGTTGGACAAAGTCTTGAGCGTTATTTTATGACGCTTGCCCTACTCGCTCAGCAGGGCTCTGGTAATCTGACCGAAAGCGAAGTCGTTGACCTGTGCCATTTGCTTGGACAACGCTTGTCTGTACTGTATGCCGATGATATTCCTGACTTCTTTGATCGCGCATTATTTACTAGCTTTATCAGCGCTTTGACTCGTCTTGATTATCTACAAAAAGATGATGAAACGGGCATATTGACCTTTGACCATCGTATCAATGACATCGCCAGTCATGCCAAATATGTGCTGACGCCTGATATGATGCAAATCTTGCAGCAAGTCGCAAGTTTAAACGAAGAAGAAATCACTCGTGCTATTACTGAGATTAGTAATAAAAAGCAGCGTAAATTTGGGCGTAAGCGTTAATCGTTAGTCATGACTTTTAAACAATTAAGCTAAACAAAAAAAGACCGTTAATCATTAGCGGTCTTTTTTCTTCAGCTTCAACACACTACTAAACAGCGGTATTAGTTGGTAATTTTCTTATATTTAGCACGCTTAGGCGTGGCGTCATCACCCATTGTCTTTTTACGATAGGCTTCAAACTCAGTGTAGTTGCCATCGAACCACACTGGGCCTTCTTCTTCAAACGCCAAGATATGAGTCGCGATACGGTCAAGGAACCAGCGATCATGCGAGACGACCATGACCGTACCTGGGAATACTTGAATCGCATCCTCTAGCGCACGTAAGGTTTCAATGTCCAAGTCGTTCGAGGGTTCATCGAGTAGCAGTACGTTTGCGCCTTGCTTCAAAGTCTTCGCCAATTGCAAGCGGTTACGCTCACCACCTGATAATTGACCGACATGTTTCTGCTGGTCTGAGCCTTTGAAATTAAAGCGGCCAATATAGGCACGGCTTGGCGTGGTGTAGTCACCGACAGTAATCATGTCAAGGCCGTCTGATACTTCTTCCCAGACGGTCTTTTTGTCGTCTAGGTTGTCACGCACCTGACCGACATAGGCAACCTTGACACTTTCGCCCAAATCAACCGAACCAGTATCTGGGGTATCACGCTCAGTAATCATGTTAAATAGCGTGGTTTTACCCGCACCATTTGGACCGATGATACCAACGATAGCACCCGCTGGGACATTGAAGCTTAGGTTTTCATACAATAAACGATCGCCAAATGACTTGGATATGTTATTGACTTCGATCACCTTATTACCCAAACGCGGACCAGGTGGAATATAAATCTCAGAGGTCTCATTACGTTTTTGGAACTCAGTTGAGTTCAACTCTTCAAAACGCTGTACACGAGATTTCGATTTGGCTTGTTGGCCTTTTTGATTTTTACGAATCCACTCAAGCTCTTTTTTCAAGGCTTTTGCAAAAGATTCTTCTTGCTTATTCTGCTGTTCTAGACGGGTATTCTTTTGCTCGAGCCACTCAGTATAGTTACCTTCATACGGATAGCCATGGCCACGGTCCAGCTCCAAGATCCACTGAGCCACATTATCCAAGAAATAGCGATCATGGGTAATGGCAACGATAGTACCGCTGTAGTTTTGCAAGAACTGCTCTAGCCATGCAACAGACTCGGCGTCCAAATGGTTGGTCGGTTCGTCAAGTAATAGCATATCAGGACGCGACAATAGTAGACGGCATAGTGCCACACGGCGTTTTTCACCACCTGACAGTTTACTCACGTCCGCGTCCCATGGTGGCAGACGTAGCGCATCGGCAGCTTTTTCTAACTGGTTATTTAGATTGTGTGCATCCCATGACTGGATGATGTCTTCCATTTTGCCCTGCTCTTCAGCAAGCTTGTCAAAATCAGCATCAGGCTCTGCATATTCTGCATAAATGGCATCTAGACGAGCGAGCGCATCTAGTGCTTCGCGCATGCCGTCTTCGACATTACCGCGCACGTCTTTACTGTCATCAAGCTGTGGCTCCTGCGGCAAGTAACCAACTTTGGTTCCTGTCTGCGCGCGTGCTTCACCGCTAAACTCAGTGTCGACGCCAGCCATAATGCGTAGCAACGTTGATTTACCAGAACCGTTGATACCCAATACACCAATTTTGGCACCAGGGAAAAACGATAGGTTGATATTTTTGAGAATTTCACGCTTAGGGGGAACAAGTTTTGACACGTTGTTCATCGTGTAAATATATTGAGCCATTAACACTCCGATAGACTGCATAGAAGAGAACAGCAAATGCCACTCAGCGATGATGCCAAGCGTGCCGTACCTCAAAATCAGGGTTACAAATTATAGGTCATTATCGCATTGTGACGCATACCCTGCAAGCTAACAGGTTGTTTTACCCCTTGTTTTGCGAGTTTTGTCATACAGCATTGCTGTTTCTAGATAAAAGCGGCCAAAAATATTTTACTGATATGACGCGTTTAACATTCTGACTCATTGCTGTTTGATAAAAACCACAAAAAATAGCATCAAAACTTTCGCAAATTTAATCAATAGCCGTTAGCATATTAGAGTAGCTTAACAGCGCAAAAAAGGATGGTTTCATATCTTATCGATGAGACTGGCTATGAGCTGAGTCATTATTTTTCATAATATTTATACAGGTACTGATGATATGGCCAACGGCTATCGCCCTGAAATAGTTCAACGTGCGTTTGTCGATTTTATCGGGTCGCGCTTACATCCGTTTTGGTCATTGACGACACCCAAGCTACGCCTTATTGCTCGATACGAGATGAGTGATGATTTAATCGCACTACAATTTGAGACCAATCAAGCGTTTAGGCAGCAAATATCCAAAGGAACAGATGATTGGCAAGGCGGTCAGTATCTTGATTTACGTGTTTTTATCGATGGGGTTTATCATCAGCGCAGCTATTCAATCGTAGGATTGGCGAATCAACCATTGTGGTGGCAAGATGATGCCGTTATTACTAAGTCAGCAAAAAGCCAACGCCATACGGTTACTATTGCTGTTAAACCGCAAGGGTTAGTATCTGACTATTTGACCAAGCAACTGTCGCTATCTAGCATCGTTGATACCAGTATGCCACTGGGTCATTTTACTTTGGCACAGGCAAAGACAAGTTTAGATAATAGAGAACCAGATAACCAAAAACTACATCCTTTATTATTTGTCGCTGGCGGTAGCGGTATCACGCCTATGCTAGGACTTATTACGCAAGCACTAGCAGACGGACATCAGGTGGCGTTGCTACATTATAATCGAACGAAACTTGCCCAGTTTCAGCATCAGTGGCAACAGCTGAACGATGCCTATCCAGACTTTACTTATCATTTAATCCATACTGAAGATTCGACTACCTATTTGGCTGGCGAACGATACTTAAGCGCAGAGGGTCTGTTATCACTTAATATACCATTGGTAGATACGCAGATATTTGCCTGCGGTTCACAAGCGTTATTAGCTGGCTTATATAAAGCAGTGTCAGAAATCATTTTACCGCAGGGCAATCAGCTACGTGACAATATTATCGTAGAAAATTTTGGCAATGCATTGCCTGATTTTGATAGCAGCGGCAATCAAGTACTAGATAATGCACTACAGACAGAGTCGCATACGGTGTACTTACGCTCACGGCAACGGCAGTTCGATAGCGACACCACATTATTGGTCGCTGCCGAAAATGCAGATGTACGCCTAGCGCATGGTTGTAGGCAAGGAATTTGCCAATTGTGCCGCTGCAATAAAGTCAGTGGCGTGGTCAAAAACATCCAAACTGGCAAGATAAGTAGTGATGGTTACGAGTCTATCCAAACCTGCATCAATATCGCTATGACAGACGTGGTGTTAGACGTTTAGCACTGCTGAAATAAAAAATACGACCACTAACCCCTGACTATCGACCTCTTAAAACTAAAAAATAGACTGATGTTAACTCATATTGTATGCTAAAACTCAGATGACTCATAAAACCGAACCCAGTGCTGTTTATTCGTGCCGTTTCGGTTAAGGATTTATATATGCGCTTATTACCACCTATTGACACAGCACATTCTGCCGTACCTGTGTTGACGCCATTGTCCGATGCACAGTTGGCAAGAGAAAGTAGCGAGCAGCCAACCCAGTCATCGCAGCAAACGCCTTATCCCACTGTGACGCAGGCGCCTTTACCCAAAGCACAAAGTGATGCCTTGGCAGTAGAATTAAATGCGCTATATGAAGGTGTGATGGACTCATTAGGTAGCGATGACGCCAAATACATTCAGCGGATTTATGCGACTGTGGTTTATAGTGAGCTTGTCGCCCGTGGTTTACTGGCTGTCGCAGGACGCATGTCATCACGCCGCTCGCAGATAGGGGCCTGGCTGTTGGGTACGTCAATACTTAGTTTTAGCAAAATACTCAACAATATGGAGCTTGGGCATAATGTCATGCATGGTCAATACGACTGGATGCAGCACCCGCATCTGAACAGTCAAAAGTTTGATTGGGATATTGTTTGCCCTGCGCCATTGTGGCAACACTCGCATAACTACTTGCACCATACGTTTACCAATATTGTTGGGCGTGACCATGATGTCGGCTATCACTTGATTCGGGTGACCGATGAGCAGCCTTGGACGCCGAGCGACCGCTATAATATGTTTAGTACTGCCGTATTGGCCTTTGGGTTTGAGTGGGCGGTTGCCTTTCATGATATTCAGATCAGTGCGGATGAATACGCCGACTCCCCCGATTTGCATAAAATCATGCAGCAAAAATCTCGCGCACTATTTGCCAAAATCGGCCGACAAGTGGGCAAAGACTATATTACCCTGCCCGCCATAGCAGCAATGACACTAGGCCGTCGTAGTGGCCTAAGCACACTGAGCGGGAACATGACGGCCAATACGGTTCGTAACCTGTGGACGTGGGCGGTGATTTTCTGTGGTCATTTCACTGAGCAAGCACATATCTATACCCATCTCGATGCTGATGAGAGCAAAGGCGACTGGTACGTGCGTCAGATTTTGGGTTCTAGTAATATCAAAGGGAATAAATGGTTTCACATTTTGACAGGCAATTTGTCTCATCAGATTGAGCATCATATATTCCCCGATATGCCAGCTAGCCACTATGCCCGTATTTCCCCGCAAGTAAAAGCCATCTGTCATAAATATGATTTGCCTTACAACACTGGGCGTTTTAGCACACAGCTACGACAAGTAATAGGACGTATCCATCACTTTAGCAAGCCAAGCGAGCAAGAGTGGCAAGCCTACCAGTCGGTATCGGCTGCGAATGCTACTCACGCACATAAGTCGGCATCAGAGAGCGAGATAGCAAAGGGGCTTAATCGATTCTTGCCACCTGTCGTTCGTAAAGCAATAGCTTATATATGGTGATATATTCACATTTTTAACGCAGATTAAAAGACATTAATACTATTAACAATCGTCATATCGACTATTACGGTAAGCAACTAGATTGTTTGATATTAATCATACATACTCAACCAAGCACAGAATATTTACTGATGACATAGTATTTAATAAATCTGCTTTCTTCATTCATCCTTAGAAAATATGGCAGTTATTAAAAATTCGATAATAATAAATGGAGTTGTATCATGAGTAACCAAACCACTAAATCAGCACTAGATATCACACATAATCAAGCAGCAAATCGTTTCGAGACGACTATTGATGGTCAAACTGGCTACATTAGCTATCAAGACCGTGATGACAAGCTCGTCTATGACCACACGATTGTACCGCAACAGTTAGGCGGTCAAGGTGTCGGTTCAGCACTAGTCAAACATGCGCTAGATTACGCCCGTGAACATGATAAAAAGGTTGTGCCGCAATGCTCGTTTGTGGCCTCATATATCAGCAAACATCCTGAGTACCAAGATTTGGTATAGCTTACCGCCCTTTATCCCAAACAACTGGTATGCAGCAATTTTAGATTAGGAAATCCATCCCAATATAACTTTTAATAAACCAATCCGTATAACAATAAAGGTTATTAATATGAGTAGTTTATCTGACAAGCAAATTAATCTACAGTTAGAAGAGCTTGCTGGCTGGCAGCGTGATGGCAATAGCATCGTCAAGACCTATCATTTCAGCGATTTTATTGAGGCGATGAGTTTTATGAACCAAGCGGCATTTTATGCTGAAGCACTCGAACATCATCCGGAATGGCGTAATATATACAATATAGTCGAGGTACGCCTAACCAATCAGGACACCGGCGGCGTTTCTAGTTTGGACATTCGCCTTGCAAAACGCATGGAGCATATCGTTCAGCCCAAGCGCTTGTAGCAAACGCTTACTTATTGTATTGATAAGTATGGTTTTTCCGTCAGACATAAAAAAAGACGCTCAATTGAGGGTCTTTTTTTATACTGGATTTTTTATAGTAATAAGCTGTGTTTACATTTTGCGACTAACAAACGCCACAATGAATAAAATCACAGCGACTGCTAAGAAGATGTATGCCAGATTAGCAGACAGTCCTGCAACGCCACCAAATCCTAATAAACTTGCTAGCAGTGCGATTACTGCAAAGATAATAGCCCAACGAAACATAATATTCTCCTTAAATAATTGTTAAAAATCAGATAGTAAACTTTATATAGTATTGATTTAACTTTTTGTTTTTCTAATACCAGTCATATCTGCTTACAAACATAGATTAGCAATATTTCTCTTTAAAGAACGTGCATTTTAGTAATGATGTCAGTAGATTATGTAAAGTTTGTAGCAAGTGTTAACACCTTTTATTTTTTCTTGTCTCTATAAACATATTATTTAGGATGATGAGCACCTTATTTACTAAATTATTGATTGCCTTATGGTTACATATAAATAACATCAAAAATTTCTGAAAAAGAGATTTGGCAATGAAAACTATAGCGACCCCATAAACTTCTAACTTATTCAGACCACTTGGTTTATATAGTCTAATCCAAATAAAACCGATA
>NZ_LNDJ01000072.1 GCF_001444505.1 Psychrobacter piscatorii
TTGTGTTAAGAATGGGGTATTTACAAACTGACTATATATCCAAATGAGCCATTTATTTAATTCACCTTATATTGACTAATGCGCTTCACAAGTCCGAAAATAGTATGAAATCGTGATCGGTGCGCTATACAGAAATCGAACTCTAAGCTGTATACTCAATATTTAGAGTGCTTTCAATAACTGTCTATTAACTTGTAGCGCACCTCAATATTTTTGAGAGCTCAGCAACTGATTTGAGAGAGTTGTACTATAAATAATAATGTCTATAAGACTAAATTACGATAATTTTTGTCTTCTAAACCATCTCGGCAGTTGTACATTGGTCGAATTTGTTAGCCCATTTAATAAAGCAACGAGCAAAATCAAAAAAACGCCTATATATTGAATACCTGATAACATTTGATGCAGGAGCAACACTGCCAAAAATATTGCGGTCAAAGGTTCAAAGATAGTAAATACTGACGCGCGTGTGGCTGGTAGTTTTTCTAATGCTTTCATATATAATGCAAAAGGTGCAATCGTACCTACCAAAGATAAGCCCAGTACATATATCCAGCTAATAACGGGAAGCTGTATCAGCTTATAATAAGTTGTATACGTGGTAGGAATGAACAATAATACAATGCCACTGAACAAAATTGACGTAAAAAAGACAAGTGGTGCAGAGTGTTTATGATGCATGGCGCGTTTACCAAGCACACCATATAAAGAGTAACAAACGCCAGAAAGCAGCCCAACGGCAACACCCAAATTCCCTTCAGTAGTGCCACCCATCGTAGTCATACCAACGCCAATCACTGCTACAATTGCTAACAATGCAGCTTTATAAGTAATTCGCTCATCTAATAATAGGTGCGAGAATATCAAGCTAAAGACTGGCGCCGTATAGAGTAATGCGACTGCTGTGCCTGCTCCCACATGAAGCACTGCAAATAAGTAGCAAACCGTCATACCCAGTACGCCAATTAGGGATTGTAGACCAAGCCCAAACCATTGACCGAGTGTTAGCCTACTTAATGGTTTCCAGATCTTAGGCAACATCGTTATAGCAATAATAGCTGCCGTTATGATACGCAATATCGTAATTTGCCAACTACTAAAACCTAGTTGACTAAGATAAGTCGAAAATATACCAAGTGTGCCCCAACATATGGCCGCCATGACAATTTGTATGGTGCCAATCCATGGCTTGACATCAACCGCTATAGGTCTGGTTTTCAATACTTCCACGACTAGTCACCTCTATTATTGAACATAAAATGTTCGTAATATCATTGAGTAAATATAAAAATGGTACAAAATAACTGAGTGTTAATCAGCATTAGCTTATCTATACAACTCATACTTGCCAGCCTTACTGAATACGTAAACCGCTGAATTTATGACTATCAGTCAATAAACTCAGCGGTTAGTTTAGGCTCTGTTAAGTATTCATAAATATAAGTATCTATATCTAAGCGCTGACAGATTCTTCTGATATGGCTTTGACTCTATTAGGAACCAATACACTAACGACCACGTAAGTGATGGCTGATGCAGCTGATCCGATAAGAGGTCCCTCTACCCAGCCGACAATACCTGTTGTTAAGAGATAACTACTGCAAACAGCACCGACGATAATAGAGGCAATAGCAGCCATCGTTGAGCCTTTATAAAAGATAGTCACCAAAAGTACACCAGATAGAGCTGCCATTAAAGTACCGCTAGAGAATATGCCTAGATAGCTAAGCATCGCTTCAGGTAAGAAGAAAGTAGAAATGAAGGCGATAGCAGCCACAATAGCGACCCACAATCTATTCAGTTTCAATAGTTCAGCCTCAGTGCGAGATTTATTGTCAAATATAGCCAAACGCAAATCATGTGAGGCAGCAGTTGATAAGGTATGCAAGATAGAGTTTGCCGTAGACTTCATAGCAAAAAGAATAAACAAAGTGATCACACTACCCACCACACTTGGAATAGCATTGGCTAAATACCAAGGCATTGCTTCATCGGGATTGATCAGACCTGGGTTTTTGATACGAACATATAAACCAACGATAGGCACCAAACTCAAAACACACCCTAGAATGGCCGTATAAAAGCCTGTTTTGGCAATACTAATATTAGATTTCATCGCCAAAAAACGTACTGACATATAAGGCAATGCAGTACTAAAAATAAGCGCATAGACAAATACTAGAAAAACAGAAGCTTTGGCATTACCATATGGGTTAGAACTCTCTGGATTGACAAGGTTTGGATCTATCGCATTCAGCTGCGTCATCATATCTGCTAAAGGAATGTCAGTGAACACCTGAACCACTATATAAATGGCAGCAGCGGCCATCCCAATCACCATAAAAGTATCAGTCCAAGCAACAGCGAGCAATCCGCCTGCCATGGTATAAATAGTAATAATCACCAATAAAAGCGCAGAAGCCAGAAGAGGTGAAATGCCGAGCCAGCTACTACCCAACATACCAAGCGCTCTAATCTGAGCCGTCAAAAATACGGTCAAAAATATAATCATGCCCAAAGACGTGATAATACGCAAAGTGCGAGCAGATATTGAATTTCGATCATTACAGTGCAAGTTGACAATAAATTCAGGAATGGTACTACTACCCATCTTCATGGCTCTATTACGCAAATAGACCGCAAAGAATAATACGGCGACGACCATGGCTGGTGCAAAAAAGAAATTACCTAAAAGCTCAATCGTCCCATATTGGTATGCGGCACCAGGTGAACCCATAAAGCCCCAACCACTAAACCCAGTCGCCACGACAGTACCTGCTATAACAAAAGGCCCTAATGAGCGACCGGCTACTAAAAAACCACTTTCCTCATCTGCTGACATGACTTTTGACGCTTTACTAGCCAATACAATGAGAAGTGCAATTGCTGCTAACAATATCATCCAATTAATAAACATGTCGATTCCTCGTATCGTTTACTACATTACTTGTTATGACGCTCTACGAAGAAATAACTCACTGCCAGTAATAGCGTCAGTACATTAATGGTCAAAAACCAAAATAACGTCCAGCTGTTAAGAAACAGGTCCATAATGTTATTTCCTTAATAAGTAAAATATGAAAATAATTGCATTGTGCGAGGCGCATCATCATCTCTGTTGGCGGGCTTAAAATAAGAAACTTATTCATGGTAGCCCACTCAATATAGACAGTATTGATTGATGACACTCCCCTACATTAACGACCGATAATATTATGCTCAGGGCCGTACTTAAAGCCTGTGATATTATCAGCGCCCGTCTCATTGATGACTAAAATGTCATGCTCTCGATAACCGCCAGCACCCGGCATGCCCTCTGGAATCATAATCATCGGCTCCATAGAGATGACCATACCTGGCTCAAGCACTGTTTCAATATCTTCACGTAGCTCAAGTCCTGCCTCGCGTCCATAATAATGGCTGAGCACACCAAAAGAATGTCCATAACCAAAGCTGCGTTTTTCTAATAAGTCGTATTTTGCATAAATTTTATTCAGCTCATGTGCGATATCGCAGCAGCGCACGCCAGGTTTTATAAGCTCAAGACCTGCTTCATGCACTTCACAATTTATCTGCCAGTAGCGTAGTGAATCTGCATCACATTTATCCAAGAACAATGTGCGTTCAAGCGCGGTATAGTAGCCTGCTATCATAGAAAAACAGTTAAGACTCAATATATCACCCGACTGGACACGGCGATTGGTTACTGGATTGTGGGCACCATCGGTATTGATACCTGATTGAAACCAAGTCCATGTATCCATGAGTTCCACTTGACCAAACTGCTCCCCAATAGCCTTCACCATCGCTTGTGTAGATGCCAAGGCAACTTCGTATTCGGGCACGCCATCATAAACAGCCTGTACCAATGCCGCCCCACCAATATCACAGACCTGAGCGCCCTTTGTTATTAGCGCTATCTCTTCAGCGGACTTAACCATTCTCATGGTCATACATGCTAGGCTAATATCAACAAACTCTACATTGGGTAAAATAGCTTTGAGCTTAGCAAAGCGATCCATCGGCAAATGATCAAACTCAATACCGACGCGACCGTGATGAGGAATTTGTTGAGCAATGGCTTTGAAATAGTTATCACGCTGCCAATCAGTGTAAACAATATTATTGTCGCCCACAGTACGCCGCCAAGGCTGTCCACCATCGATATTGGCAGAGATTGACACGACTTCTTTTGAAGTAACGACTAGTCCATAAGGTCGCCCAAAAGAGCAATATATAAAGTCAGAGTAGTAATTGATGTTATGTATCGAGGTGAAAAGCGCCGCCACAATGCCATGATTATCTAAATACTCACGAAGTTTCTCATGACGATTTGCATATTCTTGATGACTAAAAGTCGGTTGCACTTTCTGGCCGTTTTTAATTTCGATTAGACTTGGGAGATGCAGATTATCTAATGAGCCATCTAAAGAGGTTAGGTTTAATGAATTCATCGATTTTCGAGAAAAATCTGTAGAAGATAACGTGCTAGTAAGGTCTTTTAGTGCTGACATGGAACGTCTCCAAAGTAGGTAATAATTAACTGAGAACACGTTCGATAATAGAGGTAAAATTAATAAGGTATTTTTTCATAAGCGACATTTTATGTTTATAATCGGACATATAGAAAAACAACTTAACATTAGCCAGAATTTTAGGTATGTTCTGAAGGCGATAAAAAATGACTCAGATAACGGAAAAGATGATAGACAAGCCTAGGCGTATTGGGTTTCTACTGATTAATGGCTTTACCATGCTCGCGTTCAGCAACATCATTGAGCCACTTCGAATGGCGAATTATGTGAGCGAGCAACTCTTATACTCGTGGGTGGTGGCAGGGTTCGATGACAATAAAACCAGTAGTAGTAACGGTATTAAGTTAAGTCATACTGCACCACTCGACTACTTATTAACCTGCGACTTGGTATTTGTATGCGGAGGACACCAAACAGATTACTTGGAATCTAGTAAGCTCATTACCTTAATTCAGCGATTGGCAGTACGGGATATTGCACTTGGCGGCTTATGTACAGGAGCGCTAGCATTGGCTGCTGCGGGCTTACTTGAGCAGCAAGCAGCCTCATTGCATTGGGAGAACATCAGCGTAGCCCAAGAAAGCTATCCAGGTGTTATTTTTAATGACCAAATATTTACAATAGCACCGCAGCTATATTCTTGTTCAGGTGGAGCTTGCGCATTGGATATGACTTTACATATCATCAATAAGCATCATGGTCATCATATCGTTTCCAAGATACAAGACATGTTTATTATCACCTCTATACGTGAGCCTACTTACGTACAGCATATGCCCAAGCCAAAAATACTGAGCAGTAGCTATACCAATGTAATAGATGCTATTGCATTGATGAAAACCAATCTTGAAGAGCCTTTAAGCGTTAAGGATATTGCCCATCATCTTGGATTATCAAGTAGACAATTACAGCGCATATTTAACAAAAATTTTAGTTGTTCACCGCAACAGTATTACGTGCGATTGCGCCTTGAACACGCCAAATATATTCTTAAACATACTACGCTGCCTATTAGCCAAATCGTACTAGCAAGCGGCTTTATCGATAACAGTGCATTCTCTAGCGCCTTCAAAAAAAACTATGGCATGACACCAAGCCATTACAGGCAAGAGAATCAGCTGATATAACCTATTTTTTATTGACGCAGTAACTAGGATGGCTTAACGGTATTCTTTGACTACCCTAAAGACATCAGAAAATCACTTTATGATTCTGTTTGACGACTGTATTAGTAAGCCTTTAATCTAAACGGCAGTTACATAGAATCTAGGATAAAACCTCCAAATTAAAAAAGCCATAAAAGTCATTGCTCCTATGGCTTTACTATTTTTCATATATTGAAACTTAAACTTAGCTTTGACCCCTGCCGTCAAATCCGTACAGTTAAACTTGGGAGATTTTAGTTACGCAGCCTGACGATAATAATCAAACCACACCTGTCTTGGCGTTTTATAGCCCAAACCCTTTTGAATCCTCGTTTGGTTGTAGTACAGCTCAATATAGCCAATGATATCGCTGATGGCTTCGAACCTTGTTTTATAGTCTTCGTGATACACCAACTCATTCTTTAATACGCCCCAGAAACTTTCTATCGGAGCGTTGTCGAAACAATTGCCTTTGCCACTCATAGATCCTGTAAACTGATGCTGTTTAATGATCTTGTGGTAGGCATGGCTACAGTACTGACTGCCTCTGTCAGAATGAACGATTAGCCCTTTAGTAGGTCGTTTATTCTTAATCGCTATGTTGAGTGCACGGCATACTAAATCTGCGGTCATACGCTTGTTAATAGCGTAACCGACAAGCTCTTTGGTGTATAAGTCTTTAACACCTGCTAAGTATAGCCAACCCTCATCTGTCCAAATATAAGTGATGTCACTGACCCAAGCCTCATTAGGGCGATTGGCATTAAATTTCTGTTCTAGACGGTTTGGATAGATAAGCTTGTTATGGTTTGAGTTGGTGGTGACTTTAAAGCGCTTGTGACGACGGCATTTAATGCCGCACTCTTCTTTAATGCGTCTAACCATATATTTACTTATGGCATATCCTTGCCCTGTAAGGTAAGCATGCAATCGCTCATAGCCATAGCGCTGCTTAGTCTCATCATGAGCCACGCGAACTAGCAACTCACACTGATTGCGATGAATCTGCTGATTACTGACACCACGATTGATCCAGTTGTAATAGCTTGATGGCTTAACATCTAATACGTGACACATGCAGGTGATGCTAAATATTTTCTGGTTATCCTTGATAAAGACGTACTTGACTAGCTGTCACTGCGGACATAGCCTTTCGCCTTGCGTCACTAAAACAGTCTCCCAGACTGTTTCTTAACGTTCCTCATTGGCGAAGTACGCCGTCGCCTCATTCGAGCATAGCTCTCATCTTGCCTCGGGGCGAAGCAGTGCTTCGCTTTATCCCTCCTCATTTAATATCTCTCGTTCCTCTTCGGCAACTTTAAGCTGGCGTTTGAGCTGCTTTATTTCTTGAAGAGCACTTATAAGATCAGGATCATATTGCTCTGTGCCGATAAGCTTGCCTTGATTGGCTTTGTTATGCCAATTTGAGATCGTTTGCATGGCGATGCCAAGCTGCTTTGCGGTCGCTGAAATATTGCCGTTGTTGTCTGCTATCTTTTTAACAGCTTCGGCTTTAAATTCGTCACTGTAGGTTCTTACTTTCTTGGTCATGGTAAACTCCGGTTAATACGCTTAGTTTACCAAGTTTAGTTGTACGGTTTATTCAGCATAGCTCAATTTAACCCTTTGAACCTATTAATAGACTACTTAAAACAGACTGGTATAATGGAACCACTTATACCAGTCTGCTGAACTAACTCTTAATGTATCCAAAGTCATCGTACCTTGCATCATACTCTTTTTATTACATCGTCTACTTTTTACATGCGTTTTAGTATTTTGTAGTAGTCATTACCCTGTTTAAGTGTTTGCGATGACATACTATAAAAGTGCTAAGCACTATTATCGCTTGGCACTAGTATGCTTCTATCCTACGTGACAACCTCCAAATTACTGACTAAATCATGACTGCTAACAACGTTTTGAACGTCAATAAAGGTACTTTTGCCTAACGCACCAAGGTTGTAGTTTGCAAACTCATGATATAAATTAACCACATCACCCATAATCAATAGCGCAGGTGTTGGTAATTTTGCCTCAGCTTGCTGCTCCGCGATATTACCAAGCGTACCGATAAGAAGCTGCTGCGTTGGCAAACTGGCATGACTAATCACAACAAAAGGTGTATTACTGTCGCGCCCTGCGGCAATTAGCCCTTGGGTCATCTCATCTAGTCGATTCAACCCCATATAAAAGACAACCGTCTGCGTACTGTCTAAGAGTTCATCGTAGTCATTATTAGGTGCGCCCAACTTTTTGCAAGCGGTCACAAATTTTACGGCTTGCGCATGATCACGGTGTGTCAAGGGAATACCTGCTCTACTTGCGGCCGCACTAGCAGCAGTGATACCAGGAATAGATTCAAAATGAATACCATGACGCACCACTTCTTGCAGCTCCTCTCCGCCGCGTCCAAATATAAAGGGGTCGCCACCTTTGAGCCTAACGACCGTTTTGCCTGCTAGCGCGTGTTTGACCAGTAGCTCATTGATACCTTCTTGTGGTAGTGCGTGATTGGCACGGCGCTTACCGACAAATATCTTCTCTGCCGTCAGCGCACACATATCTAAAATATCCTCTGAAACTAAACTATCATAGAGCACGACATCTGCTTTTTGCATTACTCGTAATGCTTTTAACGTGAGTAGCTCAGGATCGCCAGAACCTGCACCAACCAAATGTACCGTGCCCGTTTTCACATTTTTTTCTATACCTGATGGCTCATCGCTCACTCTAATATGACAATTTATATTGGGTAAATTCTGTGAAGTTAATGCGGTAATGAAGGTAGATGAATCAGTCATGGTAATAACTCCTAATAACACTGTTAATAACGCGCAACTCTGCACCTAACAATGGCATACCTAAGAAAAGAAGAGCATATAAAATACGGTGCAAGCCCTATGCCATATTAACGATCAAACTTTGCAACAAGCACTACTTAAGACGCATACCTATCGATCAAGGCATTAATTTGACTCACACATGAACCGCAGTTAGTCCCTGCTCGGCATGCCTTTCCAACCGCGTGGGCACTCGTACACTGCTGCTTGGTAATTGTTTCGATAATAATATTCTCTCCAACAGCCATACATGAACATACTAATGCACCTGGATCAACATACCCTGTCGCTGGACGACCTGCCAGCAACCACTTATAGCGTTGATTCTCTGGTATCGCATCAGTACTAGCAAAGCAGTTGTTAAGCCAATGAATACTGGGCAGCTGCGCCACCTGCGGTGCAAAACAAACGCTTAGTAGTAGCTTACAGCGTGGTATGTCAGACTTTGACGCACTAATCGATGCCCGATCTATCGCTTTATTATTTGCTTCTACCTGCGTCGAGACGAAGCGAAGCTGCTTTGCTTGCTTGCTGCAAGTAAAGGCACTATTGATCGATTTATCGGTGAGAGATGCTTGATAGGCATTGATAAAATTTTGCCAGTACTCAGGGTCAAGCAGTTTACTGACGACTTTGTCTATAGGACTGGCTAAAGTAATCAAGACGCTATTGGTTTGACGACTTAAACTCCATGTCAATGCGGGTAATGAGTTTGATCTTTCAGAAGCTGCATTTGTATCAGAAGAAGATATCAGCACTCCTTGATCCTCAGACTCTTTCTCAAAATCCAATAAAGTCTCACGCAGATGCACTATCATGGTGTCTTGTAGATCAGGATGCACCAAAATCTTGCCATAAGTTTTCATCGGCACAGGCATCACGCTGATTGCGGAATTTTTCAATTCAGGTTGTCCTGAATGCGGATCAACGACCGTTGGAATAAGCGTGCCTACGCGCGCAAAACGAGCAAAGGCGTTGCTCCAATGCATCGGCATAAAGGCATCGCCAGCGCTCATACTGTCGCTGATGGCAACTTGTGCGAGCACCTGACTGTCTGTAGTTGTATTGCTGGCAACCATGCGCTGCGGCTGGCTCTGTATTGATAAGTTTGGCTCATAGTTTTTCTCGTAGCTTTTATCATAGCAAGGACGTAGCTGTACATAATCGCCTTGGTCAACACCGAGCTGCTTGGCATCATTTGGATGCACGGTGAGCGTTGGTACAGATTCGTGTTGGTTGAGCTGCGGTGCAAGTCCTGTGCGCGTCATCGTGTGCCATTGATCGCGAAGCCTACCTGTAATAAGCCGTAGATTTACTGCCCCTGAGCTATCCTTATGTAATATATGACTGCTGTTATTTTTTCTACTATCAGCGCTTTTCGAGCTCAATCGTTGCGGATGGCTATTGGGTAAGCTGGCGTGACTGGGAGGCGTAATGGCAATGAAACGTGTTTTTATTGGTACGATACGTGCGCCGCCCCACTGAAATGGCGTCATGACATCGTATGTGTCATGGTTGAAAGAAAATACGTCTTTATCTTGCTGCTCAAGATGGTCTGGCTTTACCTCTATCGATGCTATCGACCTTAGCGAAAGATCTTTTGCCAAATTAAGATAGCGCGGTTGATTACTATCTGACAGAGCTTGGCTGGCATCATTTCCATAAGCAGTTAGGGCGATATGTTCATTAAATATCTCACTAGGATGGTGGTAATCAAAACCTGCTAGTCCCATACGTTTAGCGACTTGCGACAGTATCCACCAGTCAGGCTTCGCTTGCCCAAGCGCGGGCATTAAAGTCCGTTGGCGAGAGATGCGGCGCTCCGAATTGGTCACTGTACCTGATTTCTCCCCCCAACCCTGAGCAGGCAAAACAATATCTGCACACTTAACCGTATCGCTGTCTACGGAGCAGTCAGATACTATCACCAAATCACAGGTAGCCAATGCTTGGCGAAACTTATCGGCTTCAGGCAAGCTAACGACAGGGTTGGTCGCCATAATCCAAATGGCTTTTATACGACCATCTAGTATGGCATCAGCGGCATCGCAAGCTTTTACCCCAACCTCTGCAGCAATTGGCTGCGGTGCTTGCCAAAATTCAGCCACCAATTGACGATGCTGCTCATTATCTAAATCTAAATGCGCTGCAAGTAGGTTGGATAATGCGCCAACTTCGCGCCCTCCCATCGCATTTGGCTGACCGGTGAGTGAAAACGGACTTGCACCTACTCGACCCACTCGCCCAGTATACAAGTGAGTATTGATAATAGCATTAACCTTGTCGGTACCACTCGCAGACTGGTTGACGCCCATACTAAATGCTGTGATTGTTTTATCGTTTGCAGCGACCAGCTCATAAAACTCCCGTACAAGTTCCTCACTGATACCGCATGCCGTCGCCACTTTATCAATCGTCCATGTTTTTGCGGCCTCTAAGGCGGGCGTGACACCCTGACACTGCTTAAGATAGTCCTTATCACCACAGCCTTCTTGCTCAAGATAATGCAGCAGTCCGTTATATAAGTGGGTATCCGTGCCGACAGTGATGGGCACATGTAAATCGGCAAATTCACAAGAATCAGTACGACGCGGATCAATCACGATTAGTTTTGGGGCTGTAGTAGATAAGGATTAAATATCACACCATTTTCTCAGGATTTTCAGCTGATTAGATGGTGAGCCATAGTTAAATCTAAACTCGCACTCTTTTAAAAATAAATGGAAGTTCTTCTTATCGATTCCATTATACTTTCTGAGTGTTCGTTTAGACTGATTCCAGAAGTTCTCAATGCCATTGATGTGATTGTTTTTACCGCAAGTGAACTCTTTAGAGTGATTGACTCTGAAATGTTTAAACTCGCTCACATCTAATGCATTGTAACTTCGATAGCTATCCGTATAAACAAAGCTGTCAGGCTTGATTTTACGCTTGATAACAGGCATTAGCGTGGTCTTCTTGGTGTCTGCTACGACAATGGTATACACCTTACCGTTTCGTTTTAGAATCCCAAATACAGCGGTTTTACCAGCAGCCCCGCGACCTCTTTTGCCTTTGCGTACACCGCCAAAGTAACTTTCATCTAATTCGACCTCACCATCAAAAAGCTCATCAGCTTCTAATGAGAGATGGTAATCTATCACAAGTCTTATTTTATGATAAAAAAGTGCAGCAGTATTAGGCTGAATATCAAGCAAATCTGCGGCTGTTCTAGCAGTCACTTCAGCTATGAAAAACTCTAACAGCCTTCGCTGTACTTTTTTACTTAGTTTACAACGGCTTATCTTCATAAAAGTAGTCTAGCATAGTGCTTATCTACTACAGCCCCTTAGTTTTTTATTAGGATCACGCTTTTTGGCGGCTAAAAACCGTCCGAATAAGATAGGATGACACCACGCCATATTGGAGCCCACCAATACCAATAAATCACAAGACTCTAAATCTTCATAATTACTAGGTACTAAGTCTGCACCAAAAGCACGCTTATGCCCTGCAACTGCTGAGGACATACAAAGACGCGAATTGGAATCGATATTATTATTACCAATGAAGCCTTTAATAAACTTATTGGCAACGTAGTAATCCTCTGTAAGCAGCTGCCCTGACACATAAAACATTACGCTGTCACGCCCGTGTGTCGCGATAGTGTTATTCAAACGACTGGCAATATCATCCAATACTACCTCCCACTCGACAGGCTGCTTATCTGTTGGTTGTCCTTTTGCAATTGATCGCTGTTTGTCTTGATAATAAGGCTGAGTCAACCTGCGCTCAGTGCCCAATGTTTGTGCCAATGCACTGCCTTTTGAGCAGAGTTTACCGAAGTTTGCTGGATGATCAGGATCGCCTGTCACGCTGACGACACCTGCCTCATCGATGTTTGCTAGTACGCCGCAGCCTACGCCGCAGTAAGGACAAGTGGTACGAATAGGACTGATCAAATCCTCAGTGTAAGTTGTAATGCGAGAGGACGGTACGACACTGAGGGCTTGATCGTCATTTAAGATGGTGCTGCTCATGATGCCTCTCCTATTAGGTGTGCGTCACTTGGCACGGCAGATTCGGGCTCAGCTGCTTCTATTTTCTCTACATCGCAATAGGCTTCGCCAAAGATAAGGTCTTCTTTTATCGAGGATATGTCACTGCCATCAGTGATCAGCTGACTATAAAACCCGCTTTCACTCACATCACCGTACAGTACCGTGCCAATAAGTTTGCTTTCTTTAATATAGAGACAAAGATAATGATTGAAGCTCGTTTGCTGATAGACCACGCGCTCTATCTGCATCATTTCACTATCATCAAAAGCAATCTGACCTGCTGAAAAAGCCGCGATGCCAGATACTTTTAATTTTAAAGATAAAGGCTTACTGATAAAGGGACACCAGTTATTTTCAGATTCGTGTGGTCGCGAGTCACTATTGGCTGTCTTACGACTTGAGATACGTGGCGCTTTTAAGACAGACACCAAAGTATCGACCTGTTGATTGACAGGAGCCACCATCCCGAATAGCTCCCCGTCCAGCTCGACACATTCACCGATCGCATAGACATGAGAACAGCTCGTATGCATAAAGTTATCTACAAGGATACCTCGGTTAACCTCAAGACCGCTTTGCTGGGCCAGTGTCGTATTGGGGATGACACCAACGGCCATGACAATAAAGTCTGCTGGCAGTGTGCGGCCATCCTTTAACAACAGACCATTAACCTCGTGTTGATCATTGACCGTAATACATTCTGTGTTGGCTAACACCTCCAGCTTGACACTTCGACTTAAGAGCTCTGCTTGTAGCAGATGAGCGGCGGGCATATCAAGCTGTCGGTTGAGAACATGACTATCAACATGAACCACTGTCATATCTGCCCCTTGAGACGCCAAAGCACAAGCGGCTTCCAGACCCAGCACCCCGCCACCAATGACAAGACCCTTTTTTGCTTGGCGCGCGTACTCCGTCAATACCTGCACATCAGCAATCTCTCGAAATACATGAACCCCCTTAGCATCATGATTGGCAAAAGGGATGACGCGAGCTTGTGAGCCAGTAGCCAAAACCAGCTCGGTATAATCCAGGGTTTGTCCATCACTCAATTTGACACGCCGCTTATTGGTTTCGATTGCATCTACCGACGTGCCAGCCAATACCGTGATACCCAATTGCTCATATTCTGCTAGCTCGTATAAATATGTCTCTTCAAAAACTGACTCTCCCGAAAGTACTGGTGACAGCATGATACGGTTGTAGCCCACTTGCGGTTCTTTGCTAATCAGCGTGATGGGTAAATGAGCTGCGCCTTTTTCTTGGCTGCTTTGCTGCTGGGCACGTGCCAGCTCAATGGCAAAACGACTGCCTGCCATCCCAGCGCCTATAATAACGATGCCCGCAGTAGTCTGACGTCTAGAAGAAGAAGCATTGGTAGAGAAAGCAGTATGGGTTGGTTCTGGTGAATCAAGTGACATAGGAAAATCATTCCTTAGCCGCAACACGCAGCGTTGAGTAAAATGGCTTGTCGTACTATTTACGTTTAACAAGGTTCTATGAAAAATAAATCAGCAACGATATGATAATGACAAATTGAATAAAGCAAATGCTGTGCCAAACCAATAAGGGATGACGTATGATCAGCGGTTCAGGGTCTCTGGTATTGTTACTATTATCGGGATTAAAGTCTTGTAAGAACTCGCCAATCGCTTGATACCTTGCCTGCGTACTAGAGTGTAGTGCACGCATCAACGCTTGCTGGCTGGTAGCGGGCACTCGGTTTTGACGCAGGCGCTCGGCAGGTACGATCAGTGAGGCGGATGGGTTCATCAACTCTTGCGAGCTAAATGGTAGCTCACCTGTAAGTAACTCATAACCAATCACGGCAATGGAAAACAAATCAGAATGCACGCCTTTCGGGGCATCGGTGTAATATTCTGGTGCAGCGTAGTGCAAATCGCCATTAGGAGGACGCGTACTGTCTTTTAGTATGGAGGAGCTAGCAGAGCCAAAGTCGATTAACTTGACCGCACCTGATTGAGTTAATAATATATTTTCAGGCTTGATATCTTGATGCAGTAGGTAGTTTCGATGCATCACACGGACTGCCATGCCGATCTTAGTGAGTAAATCGTAAGTTTGCCAAATATCACAAGGGGCTTGACGATCCATAAAAACTCGTAGGCTCTCCCCTTCGATATATTCCGTTAAATGATATAAATAAGTGCTACTGG
The DNA here is from genome assembly GCF_001444505.1 of Psychrobacter piscatorii. Lineage (GTDB taxonomy): Bacteria > Pseudomonadota > Gammaproteobacteria > Pseudomonadales > Moraxellaceae > Psychrobacter > Psychrobacter piscatorii_B. The sequence continues at coordinate 14,741 of NZ_LNDJ01000072.1, forward strand.
CAGGCACTGGGTAGTAGCGCAAAAGCCCCGACGCATTAGACGCATTGAAAGTAGCATTCAGTTTTTTAGAGACATCACTGGTTAAAAGCGGATCATGGGAGGATACGCTATTGGGGTTCACTTGATTGTAAGCGGGCTCACCAATACGTTTGTGCTTGGACAGGCTCAAACCGATTTTACGTTCCTTTAAAAACTCACGTAGATAATGCCCATCAGCAATGACATTGAGACTTGGCGATTTCAAAACAAATGCATGCTGGTCGTTATCCTCTACTAAATACACCTCACTGCGAGCCGTACGCGCGATGATTTTTTTGACCACAAAATTATCAATCTGCGCCCCTACTGCCAAGCCCGTTGGTAAGCGATAGTGATTGATATCCTGAGCGTGACTACTGTCGCTATCCACACCCTGATCAAGCGCAATGCCGTTATCTGTTTCTCGGTGCGTTTTACTCTTTATGATTTCATCGTTCATACCGAGCATGATTACACTGAGATTATCGTGGCTACCCTCGCTAAAGGCGTGCTCACATAAACGCTGGCTCATCTGAAGATGGTCGATGATTTGATTGGGACATGCCACTGATTGGTGCATGGCCTGTACCGCAGCACACAGCTCAAACTGTAACTCTGCTGGCGTAATTGACTCATAAACCCCATCGGTCATGAGCGCCAAACACTCGTTTTGGTGCAAAGTGAACACAGATTGTTGCAGCTCCACTCGTGTGTCAGCACCGATAGCAGCAGACAGTGCTCCTTTATCCCGTCCGTGGTGGATATGATGGTCTTTGGTCAATAGCACCATACTGTCGATACCGATACGATAGATACGAGAATCGCCCGTATGAAACAGATGAATACGGTCGCCTATGCATAGCAATCCTGATAAAGTCGATAATAAAGCTGGCAGGCGCTCATACGCTTGCGGGAAATAAAGCGCATCATTGGCTTGGTGCACCGCCTCCTTAATCACGATGGCAACTTGATCGTCATCAAAGCGGTGTAGTGGATTTGGCGATTGCTCTTGAGATTCGTTTGATATCTCATTTGCTTGCACCCTATCTGTCTGTACCATCTCTGCAAGTTTTGAGGTGATATGGTGTGTCACCGTGTTTATCACTGACTGACTGGCTTGTTTGGGAAACTGGCAAGCACTGACCCCATCAGCCATTAGCACCAATAAAGGCGCTGTAAAAGAGGGATAAGCCCCATGAAACGCTGACGATGATAACGATGGAAACCCATAAGGTAGGCAGGTCGTTATAAGTAGGCTATCTTGATTATCAGCTTTGCGTCCTGCCATCGTACAAAAATCAGGCAGCCACAATGCAACGTCCGCATCATGGCTGCTTACTTGATTTGTTTGTTTAGGCGCTTGTTTGACGCTCTCATGCATAGTTTAGCTCACTTGTATTTGAGCAAAGCTGCCATCTGGCATCTCTTCAATGATGACGCCTTCAGGCTCTTTTAATAAAAATAGCGCAAAGAAGCCAACCACAGCCGTTGCAGCAATCACAAAGAAGAATACCTGATACGATACCAGACTTAGTACAGTTAGATAGACCACTGACCCGACGTTACCGTAAGCACCCGTCATTCCTGCGAACTGACCTGTCATACTACGTTTAATCAAAGGAATCACAGCAAACACTGCTCCCTCACCCGCCTGTACAAAGAAAGAGCAGAACATAGTAATCAATAGCGCAAGCGCGATCGGCCATGAAGAGTCAACGATACCCATCAACAGATAACCAACAGCCAAACCTGCGGTGAGAATCAAAAGTGTGATTTTGCGACCGAATTTATCACTCAACCAGCCGCCGCCAGGACGCGACATCAGATTCATAAAGGCGTAGCTTGATGCCAAGACACCTGCCATGACAATCGATAAGTTAAAAGTCTCTTGATAAAAAAGCGGCAACATAGACACCACGGCCAACTCTGAGCCAAAAGTCGCAAAGTATAAAATATTCAAAATACCGACTTGCTTAAAGTCATATCGGTGAGCTTTTGGCACAGGTGTGGTAAATACTTCCTTATTAAAACGATAACTACTGATAAATTCATAAACATATAACACCACCAACGCAATATAGACAATGTTGACACTTGCCTGATTCAGCAAACTCACACCAGCTGGTGATAATTTCCACGCTAATAAGGCCAATGCCAAATACATTGGCAGTTTAAATACCATCATGAGCCAGAAGTCACCTGATGAAGTCACCATCATGGCACCCGATTTTTTAGGTTTGAAATACGTAGCACCCTTAGGGGTATCACGTACCATCTTATAAAAAATCACGCTATAGAGCATCATAACCACCCCTGAGGTAGCCGTTGCATAACGCCAACCTTCCTCACCGCCAAAGACGGCAGCGGCCGCAATAGCGACTGTCGGTAGTAGCAGTGCCGCGGCGGCAGAGCCGAAATTTCCCCAGCCCCCATAGATACCTTCAGCTGTACCCAGCTCATTGGCAGGGAACCAGTCACTCATGAGACGGATGCCAACCACAAACCCTGCACCAACAAAACCCAATAAAAAGCGTGATAGGGCTAGCGTATTGTAGTCTTGTGCAAAAGCGAAGGTGAAACAGGGAATTGCACCAATGGCTAAAATTGCAGTGTAAACAAGCCGAGGACCAAAGCGATCGGTCAACATGCCAATGATGACCCGAGCTGGGATAGTCAAGGCAACATTTAATATCAATAAAGTTTTTACCTGGTCTTTGGTGAGGTTCAAACTCTCCCCAATCGCAGATAAGAATGGCGCATGGTTAAACCACACGAAAAAGGTGAAAAAAAACGCCATCCACCCAAGATGGAGAATTTTGTTTTTACCGCTAAAAGAAAAGATATTCAGCTTGTTTTTATTTGGCACATCAGGTTTCGATGAAGGCATAGACGATTTCCTCAAATGGCTAACATTAAAGTTATAAAAACACGTTATGAGTCAGAAACTTATCAGTTGCGACCATTAAGAGAGTGCAATGGATGTGCCAGCTGCAAATATAAAATTGACATAGATATAAAACATCATCTTTTTTAATAGGGCTATGCTTTGTACCAGATAGCTCTAAAGGCATCCCAATTAAATAGTATTGCTTAGATAAAACTGAGTTACCTCTCGATTAAGTAAAGTAAGCGATGCACCTTTAAAGTAACAATCAAAACCAATTTGGTGCATTTTTGCAACTATTTTGGTGCATAGAATATAAATAATAGTTGCTAAAAAGATTATGTTAAGCAATTACTTACCATAGAAAATAGTATCGCCAAAAGTACTGGCATGACCTTATAAACTGGTAAGGCTACATATTTTTTAACTATATAAGGGTTCGATAATTGAATGTCATTAATTGTGTTTGGCACGATTATTGAGGGCTTAATCGTTATAGGCATCTAAGTATTAACGACTATCTATCATTGAACCATCTAAAAATTAACTTGCGACTTTTGGATGGGACATTAGATGAAAGTATTTAAGCAAACCCATTACTGAGGATAGGCATATGAGTAGCACTATAGTAAGTACGATGAATAAAGCTAAATTACTGGTGATTGGTAACGGTATGGTGGGACATCACTTTATCGAGCGAGCCATAGAAAAAGGCTTACACGATCAGTTTGAGATTCACGTATTTGCTGAAGAGGATCGCCCAGCTTATGACCGGGTGTATCTATCGAGCTATTTTGAACATAAAGATGTGAGTAAACTAAACTTAGTGGACTTGAGCAGGTATGAGGATGCGCAGATTCAGTTGCATCTCAATCAGCGAATCACAAACATCGATGCCGCCAATCAATGTATCAGCACGGAAGACGGTACCCAGATAGACTATGCTGAATTGGTATTAGCAACAGGCTCCTATCCGTTTGTGCCGCCAATTCCAGGGCGCGAGCATCCGCACTGTCATGTCTATCGTACGATTAAAGATTTGGATGATATTCTCAGTACTGCTGAGCAGCCAAAAGTCAAAAAAGGTGTCGTGGTCGGCGGTGGCCTGCTTGGCCTTGAGGCAGCCAAAGCCCTAGTCACACTAGGATTAGAGACTTACGTAGTCGAGTTTGCGCCTCAGCTGATGGGCGTACAGCTCGATGCTGCTGGCGGTGATATTTTAAAGCGTAAAATTGAAGGCCTTGGCGTCAAAGTACTAACAGGTAAAAATACTAAGGCCATTATCGACAATACCCTATCGAATGAAGCATCGTGTCATTTAACCATGCAGTTCGCTGATGATACCTCATTAGATACCGACATGATCGTCTTTAGTGCGGGTATTCGTCCGCAAGATGGCATTATCAAAAGCAACCCTGAATGCGGTATTGAAATCGGAACCCGTGGCGGTATTCTGATTGATGAAGCCTGCCGTACCAATGCCCCGAATGTATATGCCATTGGAGAATGCGCCGTATGGGACGACACCGTTTTTGGCTTGGTCGCACCAGGCTATAGCATGGCCAGTATTTGCGCCGCACAAATCGCAGGCGATCATGCTCAGACCTTTACAGGCGCTGACATGAGCACCAAGCTCAAATTGATGGGCGTCGATGTGGGCAGTATCGGCGATGCGCACGGTGCAACAGAAAACAGTTTGAGCTATTTATACCAAAACCCTGCTGAGGGTATCTATAAAAAACTGGTAACCACAGCGGATAATAAGCGGCTACTGGGCGCTGTATTGGTAGGTGACACTGAGGATTACAACAATCTCTTGCAGCTATTTCTAAACGATATTGACCTGCCTACCCATCCTGAAAGCCTGATCCTACCCAACGTAGAAAAACCCACCATGGGTATCGAGAACCTGCCCGATAGCGCCACGATTTGCTCTTGTTACAACGTCACCAAAGGTGCTATTTGTGTCGCCGTTGAAGACGGTGCCTATACCATGGCAGAGGTAAAATCATGTACCAGTGCCGGTACAGGCTGTGGTGGCTGTGCGCCCATGGTGAAAGACACATTAGGTTATCAACTAACCGCGCTTGGTTTTGAAGTCAATAATGATCTGTGTGAGCATTTTGCTTACTCGCGTCAGGAGTTGTATAGTTTGATTCGGGTACAAGACATTAAGACATTTGATGCGCTATTAGATGAGCACGGTAGTGGTCATGGCTGCGAGATTTGCAAACCAACCGTTGCCTCTATTTTGGCGTCATGCTGGAATGATTATGTACTCAAACCCGAACTCACGCCACTGCAAGACAGCAACGATTACTATCTAGGCAATATTCAAAAAGACGGCACTTATTCGGTCGTGCCGCGCGTACCTGGCGGTGAAATCACTGCAGATAAACTCATCATACTCGGACAAGTCGCCAAAGAGTTCAATCTGTATACCAAAATCACTGGCGGTCAGCGCGTCGACTTATTTGGCGCACGTTTAGACCAACTGCCCGATATTTGGACACAACTGGTAGATGCTGGGTTTGAGACAGGGCATGCTTATGGTAAATCTCTGCGTACAGTGAAATCCTGCGTGGGTAACAATTGGTGTCGCTACGGTGTCGATGACAGTGTGGGTTTAGCACTTAGACTAGAAGACCGCTACAAAGGAGTACGCTCACCACATAAAATAAAAATGGGCGTATCTGGATGTACTCGTGAGTGCGCTGAAGCGCAAAGCAAAGATTTTGGGATTATTGCTACTGAAAACGGCTGGAACCTCTTTGTCTGCGGTAATGGTGGCATGACCCCGCGTCATGGCGAGCTATTTGCAACGGATCTTGATACGGATACAGTTGTCAAATATATAGACCGTATTATCATGTTTTATATCAAGACCGCAGATAAGCTTCAACGTACCTCTAAATGGCGCGAGAGCCTTGAAGGTGGACTTGAGTATCTACAGGCCGTTATTATTGAGGACAGTTTAGGTATCGCTGAGGAGCTAGAGTCACAGATGCAACTACTCATCGACAACTATGTTTGTGAATGGAAAGCCACCATTACTGATAGTGAAAAGCTCAAACGTTTCCGTCATTTTGTTAATAGTGAACAAGGCGATGACAATGTGGTATTCGTCACTGAGCGAGAGCAGATTCGCCCTGCAACCGACATGGAAAAGACGCAAATAAAAGTGACCGAATTAGCGTAATCTTAACGTGTCGGCGTCTATTAATATTAGACGCTAAATAATATTTTTTGTTGTTGGACTCATTTATATTTTACTATTAAGGATCTTCTGATGACTCAGCTCACTGTGTGCAAAATCAATGATATTATTCCCGAGACAGGTGTCTGTGCGCTCGTAAACGGAAAACAAGTGGCTATTTTTTGCACGAAGCAGACACAGTTATTTGCGCTTGATAATTATGATCCGTTCAGTCAAGCCAACGTCTTGTCTAGAGGTCTGATTGGCGGCACGACTATTACCAACGAGGATGGCTCTGCTGAAAATGTGCTATATGTCGCCTCACCTATTTATAAGCAGCGCTTTAATCTTGTCACAGGTCAATGCTTAGATGATGAAAACATTATACTCGACACGTATAAAGTCGAGCTTGAGGGGAGCGATGTCATCGTAAAATATAACTAGGTATTTGTGTGTCTAGCACATACTACCTTCTAGACTATTTAAGCAGCCTTTGGCTTTAAGAGTCGAAGGCCGTTTTATTCTTCATCAAACCTTTTGTCATTCCCTAATAAATTAATGAGACTGATATCTGCTAGGAAGTTATCGATATTAAATAAGATTAGAAAAGCTGTTTGTGATCATTCATAAATCAACATTAAAATGATAGGTGGTGTATCAAAAAGTATGCTGATTAAGATCTGAACAATTCTTGAAGCCTTGAAAGCCCTATAGAATCAGAGAACTTAGCATAGATTTCTTATTGACTTTTATCGCCAGCATACTTTTTAGAACACCACCAAATGATAATGCACATTTATCACATAGGAGTAAGACATCTTGCTTTATTTTCTACAACCAATAACTGCACAGTAGATGTATAACAAAGTCTAAGCGCTTTTATCATCTTGAGCAATCAGCTTGGGCTCTATGTTGGTCTCCTGTACATACAAAGAAGATCTTGTAGATGCAACCCTCTTATAAAGTTAAGACTTCCTTATCGTATCGAATATTTTAGACCTTCATAATGGAACTACTCATATTAGGTCACTGAATGGGTTGTCTCTATTACCGCTTATTTGTATACTTTATTGCTGCCATAGCAGACTTGAACAATATAGTTTTGATCATAAAACCAACTCATAACTCGTACTGCGCCCTGATGCTACAGATTTTTGCATCATATCCTTCTCTATTAAATCATTAATATCTCTTAGTGCCGTGTCTATAGAACACTTAGTCATGGTCGCCCATTTTTTAGTGGTGAGTTTGCCATAAAAATCAGTCAGCAAAATATTTAACATCTTCACTTGCCTATCATTTAAAGCATGCTGTCGATGCGTCTGCCAAAAGCCTGCCTTATTGATAATTTTATCCGTGGTTTCTTGAGCTATAATGAGGGATTGCTCTAGCGTTTGCAAAAACCACACCAGCCAATCCGTGATATCTTTATCACCTTTTTGCGTACGTTCTAGTATTTTGTAATAGTCGTTGCGCTGTTTGAGAATTTGCGCTGACATACTATAAAAGCGTTGGGCACTGTTATCGCTTTTTGCCAGCATTCGTTCTGTGAGTGCTCGTGTTAGTCGTCCGTTTCCATCATCAAATGGATGCAGAGTCACAAACCATAAATGAGCAACACCTGCTTTTATGACCAAATCTATATCGTCTTGCTTATTTGACGAAGTATTAAACCATAATAAAAATTTGTCTAGCTCATCTGGCAACCTATCTGCACTGGGGGCAACAAAATGAACCTGCTCACGACCATACCCACCAGACACTACTTGCATTGGTCCTTTACTATCATCACGGATACTGCCTGCTTGAATACGATAAAGCCCACTATATCCATTTGGAAATAATGCTCGATGCCATCCGAGTAGATCATCTAATAATAATGGTTGTTGATAACGATAGGTGGCACTTAGCATCATCTCTACCACTGCATCGATCTCACGAGTAGTGGTTGGCATACTGGCATTATCCAACCCTAAATGCCGCGCAACTGAAGAACGAACCTGCTCATCATTTAGCGTCTCACCTTCTATCTCAGAAGTTTTGATAATCTCTAAGGTCACCGCATCTAATTGTGCCTCAACATTCAGATCGAACCCTAGTGTTAGCAGCTTTCCTAATAAATGTCCTTGTAATATCCGCACACGACTGACGAGTGGCAATAGCTTCTTGTCCGACCATTGCCATTCAGTCCAATTTGAGTGCTCATGAATATAAGTAGTATGCTTCATACGTTCCCCAGAGATATGCAGAGATTAGAACAGCAATCTCCTTATATTATGCAGAGAATAAGCAGTAGAAACAATACGTAGAAATTCAAAAACGACAATAGCAGACGTAATAAGAATAGATTCTCAACGAACAAACATAGTTTTTTTGTTCTGAGAAGGGCTTGAGTAGAGGTAAAAACACTATAAAAATACAGTGCCCAAATACGAGTTAGATTTTCTTGCATTATAACTTACATTGTGATTATTCAATTTTATAATATTTATAGGCTAATAATATCAACGTGTGTAAGATGATATTGTCAGGATTGACCTACCTTGACATGGTAGAGAGTGCTGCCTTTTATTCAAAATTTCAGGCAGCACCCTCATACATTTAAGCGTCGGTATGACCTGGTAGTTTACTAGCCAAAACATCTACTTTTTCAATAGACGGTGGCTCTGAAAATAGCTCATCGGCCTGATCCATCAAAGCAGCTGCAACCTTGCCAGATAAATGTGCTTGGCGACCCGCCTCATCAGGAAATGCATCAAAAATACCAAATGTTGTAGGTCCAAGACGTAGGCCAAACCACGCAACTGTCGCAGGTTCTTCCATTACAATAGGTAAACCGCCTTTAAGGAAAGCTTCCACTTCGTCTTCTTTACCCGGTTTAGCTTCAAGACGGACATATAAAGCTGTTTTAAGCATAACTAAAACTCCACAATTGATTAGAATCAAAACTGATTCTGACATTTCTAATGTATGCATGTCAGAAAGTTTTGTTGTATAAAAGTTAAAAAAACTTCCCATAGCTGAGCCAAAATCTGGGTTTTTATTTCGACATAATGCTATTGTTGCAGAATTGCACCACATTCCATATTGTCTTCTAACGCTTTTTGAATCGCTTGCGTCTGACCTTTGATCTTTCTGACGCAAAGCCTATCTTTAGTGAGCGGATGATATTTATTATTCATTATTTAGGAATTATTAAATCCTATAAATATCATTTATTGGATTAATTTACTTTGGTATTGTGCATGTCATCCCCCAGTTAAAAATAAGGAACAACTATGAATAAGATGATGAATGCGCTTATCCTAGAAAATTTTGGTGATCATGAATTTAAGCGTGTAGAACTCCCTATACCTCAACCAGAGGCTGGGCAAGTTCTAGTACGTATTCATGCGAGTGGTGTAAACCCTATTGATTATAAAATTCGTCTTGGTGAAGCAACATATGCTATGCCAGAGCTTCCTGCCGTGTTGGGAACGGATATGGCTGGAGTTGTAACTGCTGTGGGTGAAGGTGTCACCCACTTCAACGTCGGAGATGAAGTTTACGGTCTGATTGGTGGCGTTCGTGGTCTTCAAGGATCTTTAGCAGAATATGTTGTAGCAGATGCTGATCTGATCGCATTAAAGCCACGGAATATCTCTATGCGCGAGGCAGCAGTACTACCATTGACGTTCCTCACCGCTTGGGAAGGTTTAGTGGATAATGCGAAGGTCCAACCAGGGCAAACTGTACTGGTTCAAGGTGGTGCTGGTGGCGTTGGTTATATGGTGGTTCAGCTTGCAAAAGCACTTGATGCAAATGTTTGGGCGACTGGTCGTACAGCTGATCAATCACTGATTTCAGAACTCGGTGCAACACCTCTTGATTACACAACAGCATCTTCCGATGACATTATTGCTGCAAGCCCTGAGGGTCAAGGTTTTAACATTGTTTATGACACTGTGGGTGGTCCAGTACTCGAAGCTTCACTTTCCATGACGACTCACTATGGCCACATCACCAGCTGTGCTGCATTTGGCAATCATAATTTAGCGAATTCATCTCTACGGTGTGCCACAGTGTCTGGCGTATTCGTCCTAATGCCGACGTTAACAGGCAATCGCCGTTCTCATCATGGTGATATCCTTAAGACCGCGACTCGTCTCGTTGAGGAAGGTAAACTGCGTGCTATTGTTGATCCTCGTCATTTTACTCTAGACCAAGCGATTGAGGCTCATGATGCTGTTCAAGATCGCTCTGCCAATATTAAGGTAGTTATCGATGTCATTTAACGCACTTCAGGCCAAGACTTGGCGCTTCAATTGTATTGGAGATACAGATGTTCTGACATTAGAAACACTTCCTGTTGCTTTACCAGCCGCAGGAGAAGTTCTAATACAGATGAAAACGATCGGACTCAACCGAGCCGATGTAATGTTTCGGCGTGGTACTTATATTCAAAAGGCAGTATTCCCTTCTCGTCTGGGATATGAGGGAGCAGGCATAGTTCTTGCGGTAGGTGAAGGTGTACGCCAATTTTCTCCAGGAGATGCAGTATCAATTCTTCCGACTGATAATCTAGCCAAATATGGAACATATGCGGACAAGCTTCTGATTCCAGAAACTTTTTTAGTTCACAAACCCGATAGTTTAAGCTGGGAAGAAGCTTCTTCAATCTGGATGCAGTATTTGACGGCTTGGGGTGGTGTAATCCATGCTGGTGGATTATCGAAAGGAAAAACGATCTTGATCACAGCAGCTTCAAGTAGCGTAGGACTAGCTGCGATACAGATAGCTGAAGCAGCGGGTGCTAAGGTCATTGCAAGTACACAGACGATAGAGAAAAAGCAACGTTTACTGGATCTCGGTGTTAAAGATGTTATAGCCAGTGAAGATGAACCAGATTTGTATGAGGCGCTTGTTTTACGTTTAGGTGGAGAACATCTTGATGTCGCCTTTGATGCTGTAGGAGGGCCACATATTGAACAGATTGCAAAAGCGATGTCTGTGGGAGGAACTATGGTTATGCATGGTGCACTTAGCCCGGAGAACACACCATTTCCCCTTAAAATTGCATTACGCAAGAGCTTAACCATGCGAGGTTTTTTGTTTCTTGAGGTTCTCCATGACCCTGTTCTAAGGGAGCAAGCCAGACGATTTATTCTGAGCAGTATAGGTGCAGGATATCTTCGTCCAGTGATCGACCGTTGCTTTAACTTTGAGGACATGCATGACGCTCAGCGCTATCTTGAATCAAATCAGCAAATAGGAAAAATTGTAGTTACTCTAAATACATGATGGTCTTATCTGATTTAGGTTTCTATATGGCCCAGCACTTCCACTAAGTAATCAAACAATGCTCGGATTCGCAAAGGTGTCGGGCCCCGCTGTGGACGATATAAATACAGGCGCCAAACGGGAGAGGTTTCCTCATGAAGTATCTGAATGAGCTTACCACTCCTAAGCCACGGCAAAACTAGAAATCCAGGCATGTGTCCGAATCCAACTCCAGCGAGAATAGCTTGAAATTCAGCTTCTAGATCATCTGTAATAAAACGGGGCTTTGATGGCGTAAAGCTTCGACTTTCGGTGAATGTCCATGGCCAGTAACGCCCTGTTTTATGATCGACTAGTGCTGTTAGAGGGTATTTATCAAGGTCAATAATTTTTTTGGGCATTCCAACCTTATCAATTAACTCTGGCGTACCCACAGAATAAAATTTCACTTTAGCCAATTCCCTTGCCACATATCGATTGTCCGGCAAAAATCCAAATCTGATCCCGATATCTATCCGCTCATCGATCACATCCGAGTGTGAATCTGTTAGCACACAATCCACGACAATATCTGGATAACGTGTGGCAAATTCTGCTAGTGCAGGTACTACCACTTTACGCCCTAACACAGACGACACAGTAATACGGACAGTCCCACGCATTTCATCTCGTTTTTCCTTGGTGTCTTTTACAAGCAAAGCATCGATCGATTCCACCGCAAGACGTGCTTGCTTTGCCAGACGCTCACCATCAGCGGTAATTTTAATTTGTCGAGTACTCCTGTAAAACAAAATCTCTCCGCGCTGCTCTTCTAGCTCTTTTATTGCCCGTGTCACTACCTGTGGGGAAATACCCAGTTGAGTTGCTGCCTCTTTAAAATTTCGAGACTCTGCTGCGACACAAAAGATACGCATCATTTCCAATTTGTTCTGCATGTCCAATCCTGTGTTATAGTAATTATTCCGTAAATAGGAATTCTGAAAGATAATATTATTCATTTATTATACCTAACAAGGCTGTAATACTTAACCCTCAAATATAATTGACAGATAGGTTAAAGGTTACTTGTATGAATAATATAGAAAATAAAGTTATTGTTATCACTGGTGCAAGTAGTGGTTTAGGTGAAGCTACTGCTCGCTTACTTGCTAAAAAAGGTGCAAAGGTTGTAATTGGTGCTAGACGTACTGAAAAATTAGAGGCTATTGTTCACGACATTCGTGCTGAAGGTGGTCAAGCTGAATTTATTGGTGTGGATGTAACCAAACCACATGAAGTGCAAGCACTTATTGAAAAGGCATTAAGCGCATTTGGTCAAATCGATGTATTGGTAAACAATGCTGGATTAATGTCTATTGCACCATTAAGTGAGCTAAAAGTTGATGAATGGGATCGTATGATCGACATTAATATTAAAGGTGTTCTTTATGGAATAGCAGCTATCCTACCTGTTTTCCAAAAACAAAACTTTGGACACTTTATTAATCTCTCATCTGTTGCAGGGGTAAAAGTATTTAGTCCAGGAGGTACTGTTTATAGCGGTACTAAGTTTGCTGTAAGAGCCATCTCAGAAGGCCTTCGTCATGAAGTTGGGGAAACAATTAGAACGACTACTATTGAGCCTGGTGCAATTGAGTCAGAACTAAAATTCGGTTCTTCTCATAAAGAAAGTTCAGAGTTTGTTACTGATTTCTACAAACAAGCCATACCAGCTGACTCAGTCGCTCGAGCAATTGCTTATGCAATTGAACAGCCTGCGGATGTAGATATTAATGAAATTGTTTTGCGCCCAACGAGCCAAGAGTTTTAATGACTGAATAACATAAAATGGGAGCACTTCGCTCCCATTTTTACTCTATTTTTTTAAAGTTGAGGACAAATCTATGAAAGCCGTATCGTATGTTATAAATAACCATGATGATTTTAAAAATTCATTGGTAGATATTGAAAAAGCGAAGCCTACGCTTAAGGAGCGTGATGTACTGGTAAAAGTTCAGGCAATCTCTGTGAATCCAGTTGATACCAAAGTGAGAAAAAATTCGTCTGAAGCAAATAATCGTATTTTAGGTTGGGATGCCGTTGGGGAAATTATTGAAATTGGCTCAAAAGTTACCTCGTTTAAAGTAGGAGATTCTGTTTGGTATGCTGGCGATTTAACCCGAGATGGTAGTAATGCTGAGTATCAAGCAGTCGATGAACGAATTATCAGTCATAAACCAATTACAGTATCTAATGCAGAAGCAGCAGCATTGCCATTAACTGCAATAACGGCATGGGAGATGCTGTTTGATCGGTTTCAAATTTCAGAAACAGAAGTTGGCAGTATTTTAATTATTGGTGGTGCAGGTGGTGTAGGGTCAATCGCTATCCAACTCCTAAAAGCAAAAACAAATCTGACCGTTATAGCAACAGCGTCACGTGAAGAAACGAAATCTTGGGTGGAATCACTTGGTGCCGACCATGTCATTGATCATAGCAAAGATTTAAATGCACAAATCGAGACACTAGGCATTGCAAAACCAAAATACGTATTCTCTACAAATCATACAGACACCTATATCGAGCAGATAGTTTCTCTGATTGCACCACAAGGCAAGCTTGGATTGATCGATGATCCACAAACCTTTGATATTATGCCGTTTAAGACTAAATCTATTTCTATCCATTGGGAGTTGATGTTCACCCGTTCAATGTATGAAACCGATGATATTGAAAAGCAAGGTGATCTATTGCAACAGGTTGCCCAATTAGTTGACCAGCAAAAAATTAGAAGTACCCTCAACCAAAATCTAGGCAACATTAACGCTGCAAACTTGGAGAAGGCGCATAAGTTGCTTGAATCAGGCAAGTCAAAAGGCAAAATTTTACTAGAAAACTTCTAAAACAAATTCAAGGTGAAATAATGACTATTTCAATAATTGCGAACTTTAAGGCAAAATCAGATCAAAAAGAGACGTTAGAAGCGCTTTTAAAAAGTGTAATAGAGCCTACGCTTCAAGAAGAAGGGTGCTTGAAATATGAGCTTTATATTAGCGAAAATGACTCGAGTAGATATTTCTTCTTAGAAGAATGGCGTAGCAGGGAGGATTTAGATATCCATATGGCCTCTGATTATATTCAAAGTTTATTTGGTAATATCCAATCTCTCATTGAATCAAGTGATATTGTAGAAATCAAAAAAATATAGCTGTATAGTCAATCCACTATAAAAGCGTT
>NZ_LNDJ01000073.1 GCF_001444505.1 Psychrobacter piscatorii
AGGTTTGAGGCTGGGTCAAGGATTATTTCGAGGGTCTTGCTCACTGCCTTGGCAAACATCAAATTGTAGAGATATTCCAATGGTTTATACACTTCAATAGTTTTATCTATTTTACAATGGTTATGCAAAACAGGGTTTGAACTAGTTATCTAGGACAGCCCCTTCGTTTGGATGTACATTTCGTTCAGAAACACAATGAATGGCTATTATGCAAGGATAAAACGTATCTGATAGTAGAATATTCTTCAATATAGTTGATCCAATTTAAGAGTGGTACAAGGCGACCGAGTGCAGATGTATACGTCATACTTCAAGCGAGGTTAACGCTGTAACGCTTTTTTAGTGGATTGACTATAACACCTTGTTTTTATAGTAAATAACGTATAAAAAAAGGGACTCACCTATTGGCAAGTCCCTTTTTTTATCTCAGTAAAACTCATATTTACTCTTAGATCTTTGCTTTGATCGTAGTCACAATACCAGATAACGCATAAATGATACCGATCGCCAAGATACCAACAGGTATATCATAGAGCACGATACTCATGACCAGTACACCAATGATAAGCACCACAAAGGGTACTTTCTTTTTATCAAACTCTTTAAAGCTGTAGTACTTAACATTACTGACCATGAGCAGACCACAAATAACCACCCACGCTGCGAATAAAAACATGATCGCCGTATCGTACTGACCAATCCATTCGTTATGATCAACTGCAACCATAACCGCTGCTGTTACTAATATAGCTGCAAGCGGACTTGCCAAACCAACGAAGTATTTTTTATCGACGATACCCACCTGCACATTGAAGCGTGCAAGACGAAAGGCAGCACAGGCAGTAAAGACGAACGCACAACCAATCCCAATACGACCCAGCGGCTCTAGCGCAAAGCTATAAACCAACATAGCAGGGGCCACACCAAATGCGAGCATATCTGCTAATGAATCATATTGCTCACCAAACGGGCTTTGGGCATTAAGCATACGGGCAACGCGGCCGTCGGCACCATCTAGAATACCTGATAAAAAGATAGCCAGAGCCGCCTTGTAAAACTCGCCTTGCGTACTTGCCAAAATTGAATAAAACCCTGATAGCAGTGACAAAGTTGTAATCAAATTAGGCGCTAAATAGACACCGCGACTGACCACACGCTTACCTTCTGCAACCTCTGCCTCGACGACCTCAAAGGTCAAACCATCATAATTGTCGTTGTCTGCTAGACGAATATTAAACTCATGCTCATCCATGTATGGAGGCTGGGTCGCTGCATTATCCTGCAACGCTCCCTCTTTTGGTGACATGTTATTTGGTTCGCCTTCAGGTGGCTGCATATTCGTCATCTTGATATCCTTATTAGCCAATATTGCTGTTCACTGACACCATCTACTGACGTCACTATTCACCAACCAGCCAGCGTACATTGGTCGCACTGTCAGGCGTTAAGTCTGGCGCATCTTCTACTTTTAGTACTGGCTGCAAGAAACGTAATATCTCGCGAGCATGGTTATCAAACTGCCATGGCGGATTGATAACCAGTAGACCTGTACCGTTCAGACCGACGGCCACATCATTAGGATAAATATTTAGCTCACAAACCAGCTGACGACGCATCTCGGTACGCTTGAGCTTTTTATAAAACAACTCAACCGCTTCGATATTTTTGATTGGGAACCACAGCGCATAAGTACCTTGTGGCCATTTTTTATAAGCCGAGACTAATAAATCGATCAGGCGCGTAAAGTCTTTATGCTCTTGCTCAAAGGGAGGATCAAGGAAAATCAAACCGCGCTTTTCTTTTGGTGGAATAACAGCGGTGATACCTTCAAAAGCATCACGATGCTGGATACCAATTGGCAGCTTATATAGCTGATAGTTCAGTGCATCATATTCAGTCGCTTTGGCTTCAAAAGCTTCGGCGCGCACGCCAGCATCAGGTTTTTTAGCGGCGGTTTTTTCGACGTGATGAGCAATCCACCACGGCGAACCCGGATAGACTTTATTGTCGTAAGTGAATTTGGCTTGTTTAATGCCTTCCATATAATCTTTGACAGCGGCTGGTGCTTTTTCGGTATCTGCTTTCAAAAAAGCCTGAATACCGCCTTTGGCCTCCCCTGTCTTGCGCGCTTCTTCACTGCTTAGTGAATACAGTCCGCGGCCACCATAAGCGTCAAGCACATAAAACGGTTTGTTTTTTTGCCCCAATTGATTGAGCAGTTGTACCAATAAAATGTGTTTAACCACATCAGCAAAGTTACCAGCGTGGTAGGCGTGTTTATAGTTCATAATCTCAAAAGTTTAAATAAGAAAAATTGCATCTATGGTAGCATAGGCGGAGTAAAAGATAATGTGGTTTTAGTAAGCCTTTCAATAAAAACGCATTGAATGGCGGTATATTGACCACTGATTGATAAGAATGAGATGAAATGACGCAGATTATTAGCAACCTGAACAAGACAGCGTTGGTCGTTGATCATCCGATAGGACAGGACAATCCTCCGTTACTATCTCCAGACAGTCATAACGACGACCCAAACGCGCCTACCCAGCAGGTACTGCAACTTTCTGATTTTGCAGTCAGCTGGGAAGATAGGCTGACGGATAAGCAGCTTGATACATTTGTCACTGATGGCTGGCTCACTATTGATAATGTATTTAATAAGACCGCATTACTTGCGCTACAAGCAGAAAGCGGTTTTATTGACTATCGTGATGCGGCGCTAACCGCTGGTGTTCGCATCAGTGATATCCGCGGTGATAGGATACGCTGGATCACCGAGAACTTCTTTGCAGGCTACTACTATCTACAAAGCATTAACGCGCTGGCCGCTCTGTTTAATCGTAGCTTATTCGCGGGTATTCGTCATAGCGAAGCGCATTATGCGTGTTATCCGATTGGCTTTGGCTATCAATGGCACAGCGACAATCCTGCTGGGCGCGATGAACGGGTGATCTCAGCGGTGTTTTATCTTAATGATGATTGGGAAGCGACTGACGGCGGCGCGCTAGAAGTCGTTGATAAGCATGGCACGCACCATGAAGTGATGCCAGTTGCCAATAGACTAATCATTTTTGATAGCGACCTACAGCATCAAGTGCAGATCGCGCATCGTCAGCGTTACTCTATTGCTACGTGGATGCGCCGTGACGGTCTTGTACCCTTTGTCGAAGTAGACGCTTAGCACCTATTCTTCATTATCTATTTATATTTAACATTTTCATTATTATACAAAAGGCTAACCCATGTCAGACTCTCACCAACAGCCCACCCACCAACAAGCAACCTTAGATTTGAGTATTGCGCTACTCGAACGCCCATCTGTCACACCAGACGATGATGGTTGCCAAGACATATTGTCAGAGCGTTTGGAGCAAGCAGGCTTTGACTGCGAGTTTATGTACTATGGTGACAGACAAGCAAAGGGTGAACACGCTGAAGTCAAAAACTTGTGGGCGCGCCGTGGCACGACGGACCCCGTGATTTGCTTTGCTGGTCATACCGATGTCGTACCAACGGGTGATGAAAAAAACTGGACCTATCCACCATTTACGCCAACCATTGCTGATGGGTATCTATGGGCGCGCGGTGCGGCAGACATGAAGACAGGCATTGCGGCTTTTACAATTGCGGCTGAGCGTTTCGTTGCCAATCATCCTGAGCACAATGGTTCGATTGCTTTTTTGATCACTTCAGATGAAGAAGGTCCATCAATCAACGGTACGGTCAAAGTCATCGAAACCTTAGAAGCTCGTCAAGAAAAGATCACTTATTGTCTTGTTGGTGAGCCATCGAGCACAGATACGTTAGGCGATATCATCAAAAATGGTCGTCGTGGCTCATTAGGTGCAGAGCTCACTGTTACAGGTAAACAAGGCCATGTCGCCTATCCACACTTGGCCTGTAATCCGATTCATGCGG
The DNA here is from genome assembly GCF_001444505.1 of Psychrobacter piscatorii. Lineage (GTDB taxonomy): Bacteria > Pseudomonadota > Gammaproteobacteria > Pseudomonadales > Moraxellaceae > Psychrobacter > Psychrobacter piscatorii_B. The sequence goes on from NZ_LNDJ01000073.1 coordinate 3,922, forward strand.
CGATGTCTGCGCTTGCTGAATTGACCTCTACCGCATGGGACAACGGCAATGACTACTTCCCAGCCACCTCATTGCAGATATCAAATATCAATGGCGGCACAGGTGCAACCAACGTCATTCCTGAAACGCTAAATGTGGTTTTTAACTTTCGCTTTTCGACAGAGACGACTGAAGATGAGCTAAAGGCAAAAACGCATGCTATCTTTGATAAGCACTTTGCTGATAGTAAGGCCAGTTACGACATCAATTGGAAGTTATCTGGTCAGCCGTTTTTGACCCCTGAAGGGAAACTGGTTTCGGCCTGTCAAAACGCCATCAAAAAAGTCACCGATGTCGACACCACCTTATCAACCTCTGGCGGTACATCTGATGGCCGCTTTATCGCACCAACAGGGGCACAAGTTGTGGAGCTTGGCGTACGCAATGCGACGATTCATCAAGTAGATGAAAAAGTGGAAGTCGATGATTTGGGCAAACTTGCACAGATTTATGAAGGGATTTTGGAGAATTTGTTGTTGGATTAGTAATTAGCGATGATAATTAAAAAAAGCGCCCTAGGAAACTTGGGCGTTTTTTTATAAAAGCATGAACCAATAATATTAATCTTTATTTTTTAAACCATGCATACGGAAAGAGTTAAGCGTTTCTGAGTTTAATATACTATCCACAAACTTCCTTTTATTCTCGTCCGTTAGAGCTTCACCTTCTTTGACACCACATTGTTTAAATGCTTCATTGACCGAAATATCGGCTACTCTATCAGCTTCTTTCTTCCAAGATAGCTGCTGAGCCGTTGATATCACTTCAAATAGCGCTTCTTCTATTTTATCTTCGAAAATTGATTGGTAGTTATAGGTTTCTATAATCTCATCATCGGAAAGATTTATATCTACTTTCAAGTCAATAGTCTGACCTGTCATTGGATTGATACCGTAGGTACTTATAGTATCTTTTCCCTGATAATTACTTCCTAGGCGTATGATTATCCGATATGTACCGAAATATTCTATATATGCAATCAACTGCTTTTTTTTACTACAACCTTTGACTGATATACAATGAATTGGTACTCCTTTTGTGCGATTTTTTACCAAGTCCGACTTGTAAAAATAGCCGAAGCACTTTTCAGCATTTGGATTTTTTAAATAGTAAATAGCTTCATCACAGTCTTCTAGGGAAATACCAGATTCAAAAGCCCAAGCAACCGCAGACTTTACAAGAGAACGACCCGCCTCATGACCGCCGAAAGAAATATCAAATACTATCTCATCTTCGCAATAGATAGAGTTCTCTTTCAAACTTCCAGATATTGAATCTATATCTAGGTCAGGATGCTTTTTTTTCATGCTCTTCAACATATCTTTTGCTTGTGACATAGTTTGAGCTTTGCCAGAAAAATGAGTACCACCGCTTTCTATTGGTGTTTGCCTAAAACTTTGGCTACCTAAAGTCATCGTTCCATTTGCACGTAGTGTTATTTTTTCACCTTTAGTCGTTGTAAACTTGTTTGGCTTAACCTCACCTCGTTCACGCTTAATGTCAAATAAGAGACTAAAAGGTTCTAGCTGATTAATTAACGCAATATCCCATGTCCTTCCAGACTTCTTATTGCAGTCCTCGCAAATGAAGTTTTCTACTTTTTTTCTTCCCCCGATAGCATTAGGAATGATATGTTCTTTAGTATTATTGTCTTTAGTGATTTCTACATCACAGAGAGCACATTTTGAAGAAGTCATTTTTTATCCTTATATATTATGCTGTGCAATAAACTATAGAATATTAGACCTTTTGCATTAATTATTGCTAGGCCTCGTAACTCCGTTAGTAGAAGTCAATGAACTGATGCTTTTGCAAGAGACCTATTGATCGTCTAATCCATAAACCTCAGCTTCATAACTCTCTTCTTCAAAACTCGCTTTAAAACATTGATTACCATATTAATATTTGCTATTCATTACTCTAGTCTCTTCACTCAATCCCAATATAAACATCCACTTGACCGTACTCTAGATTACCACCGATGTAATGCTCAAAATCTACATTAAATGTTCGGGTATGCTCACAATCTGGCGCATTGAAATATTCCCAAGCATTTTCCCATGCATTCATGACGGTATTAGGCATGTGGCCTTCTTCAGAAAATACCAAGTACTTTCCTGCAGGAATGGTGACTTCTACCACATTACTGGTGCTGGCGGTACACTCACTGTCTGATTGGTCATCCTTCTCACTGGCTGTTTTCCAGCTAGCGACAACATCAAACGCGCCTGCTAAATCATCACTCTCATAGTTATGATAAATACCGTAAATATCTTCGCCTTCAGGCAACTGTCCTGCGTAATTCTGGTAAAACTTCTGCCACAATCTACCAAGCTTGGCAGTGTCGTGGCTAATCTCAGCGTGATTGGTGGTGCGAACACTGATACCGAGACACGCTATCGCTTCTGGCAGCTCTTTAGTTTGTGATGTCATGATGCGGCCTTTTTGATTTATTGAATTTTTATTGATAACACTGCTCAACGTTATAGAGTCGATTAGTCGGCTTCATCGATCCAATTCATTTGAATGGCTTCTAAGATACCTTCATTTGATTTTTGTGGATCATCATCAAAGCCTTCAAGCTCAGTCACCCAGCGATGCAAATCGGTAAAACGTATGTACTGCGGATCAGTCTCTGGAAATTTTTCATAAAGCTCAATCGCGATATCTAAGCTGTCTGTCCATTTTAATTTTTGTGGTGTCATAACGGTACCTTTTTTTAGTCGTTTTAGAAATAGTAGTGTCGCCTTAGTATTGGCGATTTGATGGACTCTATCCTACCAAAATTTAGCAAATGATTATAGCCAAGTTATTATCGGGTGCTATTTTTCAATACTGGGTTTCAATGTGGTTTAGGCTGACTTGGTCGATTTCACAGCAACTTGGTGGTTATTCCATGTGTTAATCACATCTGTCAATTGCTCCCCTGTCATGTCCAATACCTCTGGCGTGCGCATACCGGTGTCATCGGTAAAAACAAACTTGGTCATACCAACGCCCATGAGCTGATTTTTGACAAAAAATCGATGCTCAAAATACACGTATTTGTGATCCCAGCCTGCGACCACACTACTAAGCGTCATTTTATCCAAAAATTTGATTTGCTTAAGATAAATCATCTCTTGCATAGCAATGACCCAGTTCAGAGGCTTGATGCCTTTTTGATGACAGCGTGCCATCACCCAGCGTGTCACGTTTAGTTCAATAAATGACAAGTAACGATAATTGGGCAGATGATCGCGAAACCCCATGTCATGCGGTAATACCCGATAGTGACGGACAGTCGGTGCGGTCAATGTCTCTAGACTAATCGTCCCGCTCGTCGATTGATGCTTGAGCTGCTGCTTAAGCAAACTGACCATAATAAAAAAGCGCAGTAACATATTCATAAGTAACCCTTTTAACACTTATCTTTTGTGAATAATAATTGCATATAAATGTGGCATACCTTAACGCAAAAAAAGCCACCTCAGTGACTTTTTTATTTGAGAAAACATACTCAAAACTTATGCTGAAAAGCTGATTTTAGCGATTAATGACCACCACCATTGATACTACGTACCATCTCTTCGACCATCTTTTTGGCATCGCCAAAGATCATCATGGTTTTGTCCATATAGAAGAGGCTGTTATCAAGACCTGCATAGCCGGTGCTCATCGAACGCTTAATAACCATAACGGTTTGCGCTTTGTTAGCTTCTAAAATGGGCATACCAAAGATAGGAGATGTCGGATCGTCTTTTGCTGACGGGTTGACGACGTCGTTGGCACCGATGACCAAGACCACATCGGTACTGGCAAAGTCGGAATTGATCTCATCCATCTCTAGGATATCGTCATAAGGCACGTCGGCTTCTGCCAATAGTACGTTCATGTGCCCTGGCATACGACCAGCAACAGGATGAATGGCAAAACGAACATTAACGCCTTCTTCTTTTAATAGCTCGTACAATTCTTTTACCGCGTTTTGCGCGCGGCCTTGTGCCATACCGTAACCTGGTACGATGACCACATTGCTGGCATTGGACATAAGGAACCCTGCGTCTTCTGCTGAGCCTGATTTGTATGTTTTTGGTGCGCCATCATCATCGCTTGCTGCAGCAGCTGACGTGCCCATACCACCAAACAAAACGTTTAGTAGAGAGCGGTTCATGGCTTTACACATGATGTAAGACAAAATCGCACCTGAGGAACCGACGAGCGAACCTGCGATAATGAGCATCGAGTTGCCCAGCGTAAAGCCAATACCTGCTGCCGCCCAACCTGAGAACGAGTTCAATAGAGACACGACCACTGGCATATCACCGCCGCCGATAGGCGCAATCCACATCCAGCCAAAAATCACTGCAATCACTGTCATCGCATAAAACGCAGGCAAGGAATCCGTGACAAAATACACCCCGCCAAACCCAATCATCGCTATAAATAGCAAGGCTTGGACAGGTTTTACCCAGCCGCCAGTGACTGTTTTTGCCCAGCTTTTTGCTGCTAATTTACCAAAAGCAAAAACCGACGCTGAGAAGGTAATCGCACCGATGAAGCAACCGATAAATAGCTCAACACGGGCAACCGCGCCATGTTCTTGCTCAGTGTGTAATACCGTCGCAAGGGCAATCGCAACCGCTGCCAAACCGACAAATGAATGCATCAACGCTACGGTTTCTGGCATCTGCGTCATGGCAACGGTTTTTGCCTTCCACATACCAACCAGCGCACCTAAAATCATCGCGCCAATAATGAGCCAAAGGACAGGACCTTCTGCTAAAAAGAACGTCGTCACGACGGCAATCGCCATCGCTACCATACCAAAGCGGTTGCCACGAATCGCTGTCTTTGGACTCGACAATCCGCGTAACGTTAAAACAAAAAGGATCGCACCAACCAGATAGAACCAATCCGCATTCGCCGCAATCATTGTTGATAAATCATTCATGCGTCGCCTCCATTATCAGTGCTTGCTGCTGGGGCTTTTTTTACTTTGGGTTTGAACATCGCGAGCATACGTTCAGTCACCGCAAAACCACCAAAGATATTGATACTGGCCAAAAATACCGCAAAAGCACCAAGCAAACTGGTCGGTGTAAACATAGAGCCGTCGATATGGACAGTCTGTAGCATCGCACCGACGATCACGATACTTGATAAGGCGTTGGTCACCGCCATCAATGGCGTATGTAGCGCTGGGGTCACGCCCCAGACGACGTAGTATCCGACAAAGATAGCGAGTACAAATACGGTAAAAATCGCGACAAATGGTGTGCTACTCATGGCTGCACCGGCAGGCGCTGCCGCTAAAATGGTGGCGATCATCTCATCCTCCTAAAAATTTATTCGTGTCTGGCAAATGTATGGCGACCAGCAAGGGCTAGCGTTTGGCCAAGCGCACTTGGTTGTCGTGGGTCACTGCCAGTGCACCCTGAATCTCATCTTCCATATCTAAGTTAAGCGAAAGGTCGTTTGCTGCTGCATCGTCGCCAGCAGGTGCAATCAAAGTCGTGATAAAGTTAACCAAGTTATTGGCGTATAGATCTGACGACTGTGCGGCTAGCATAGATGGGATATTGGCGGCACCAACGATACGTACGCCGTTTTCTGTGGTGATGGTCTCATTTGGCACACTGCCTTCGACGTTACCACCGGTACCAGCAGCCATATCGATCAGGACAGAACCTGCTTTCATTTTGGCAAGGGTTGCCGCGTGCACGAGACGCGGGGCATTACGACCAGGAATCTGTGCTGTGGTAATGACAATATCGGCATTGCTTAATGCTTTGTCGACGACTGCAGCTTGGTCTTTGATATATTGTTCTGATGGCGTCCACGCATAGCCGCCCGTCGCTTTGGCTTTTTGTGCTTCATCGTCACTCATTGGCACATCCAGCCATTTACCGCCCAGCGACTCCACCTGCTCTTTTGCCGCAGGACGCAAATCACTCGCTTCTACAACCGCGCCTAGACGCTTTGCCGTTGCAATCGCTTGCAGACCTGCCACGCCTACGCCCAAAATAACCACTTTGGCTGGCTTGACTGTACCCGCAGATGTCATAAACATAGGAAAAGGACGAGAGTATTCGTTAGCCGCGAGCAATACCGCTTTATAACCAGCAAGGTTAGCCTGCGATGACAATACGTCCATGTTTTGCGCACGTGATAATGTGCGCGGTAATAACTCCATTGCAAAAGCCGTCGCACCTTTGGCCGCATAAGTGTCAAGCTGAGTGTTGCGATACGGGTCTAGCATACCGACGACGATTTGGCCTGCACTCAAATGCTCTGCCACTTCGGCGGGCAAGTCGTGAATGGTGGTAATAATTTGAGACTGGGCAATCACCTCGGCGCTGCTGCTGGCAATGTCGGCTCCTGCCGCCTGATACAACGCATCAGCATAATACGCTGCTTGGCCTGCACCTGACTGAATGACGACTTCAAACCCAAGCTTGCGCAATTTTTTGACTGCGTCTGGGGTTAGTGCGACACGGCTTTCACTCGCGATATCTGCACTGATTACACCGATTTTCATATCGTCTCCTTACTTATATAGAATGACTTACCCTTAATACCCTCAACGCATTTTCAAAAGCATAGGGGACAAAAATCCTTAACCATGACTTATCCAATATCATAAATAAAGACTATCAATTTAATAAATGATGTATTGTTTACCATCATGCCTTTTTATTATAGAGACATAATCTGCCAACTTTCATTGTCTAATGATGACCAACAAGTAAGATAAAAAGTTAGGTATTGATACCATCTGCATAACTTTTGTTGTTATATTAAAGTTTTTTATTTTTTCAAAAAACCTCTACCCCTTATATAACAAGGTCTCGCTTCAATAGAGGCTAACTGTATGGACATTTACGCATTGCCATATCCCCTTAAAAAAAACATAAAACACTCAAGGTCAAGTCAAGTTAAACCCTCAGCTGTCGTATAATAAGAATGCTTGACACCTGAACAGGTCGGTCATTGACTCACGATAATAAGGACTCACCATGTATTTTTTGCTCTCTCCTGCCAAATCTTTGAATGAAACAGACGCTGTACCAGTGAACTTGGGCAACTACTATAGTCAGCCTGAACTGATCGCGCACTCACAGTCACTCATGAAAGTATTGAAGTCCAAAGAGCCCGTTGATCTGCAAGAGCTGATGAGCATCTCTGATGATCTTGCGCAACTCAATGCCACGCGCAATCAACAATGGCATTGGAGCGAAGATAAGCCGTTTACTGATGATGAGTCTGGTAATGTAGCAAAGCCGGCGGGCTACTTGTTCGACGGTGATGTTTATACCGGTCTTGATATGTATCACATGGATAAAGAAACCGCTGTCTATGTCAATGAACATCTGGGTATTTTGTCAGGTCTTTATGGGGTATTAAAACCGTTGGACTTGATTCAGCCTTATCGTTTAGAGATGGGTACAAAGCTAAAAAACGCGCGCGGTGATAATCTTTATGAGTTTTGGAGAGAAGAAATAACTGACGTTATCAATGCTCGTATGGCAGATAGTGAGGACAAGGTCTTGATCAATCTGGCGTCGAACGAGTATTTTAAAGCGGTGAAAAAGAAAGCACTGAAGGCGGATATCATCACGCCACGGTTCGAAGACGAAAAGAATGGCACGTATAAAGTCATTAGTTTTTATGCCAAAAAAGCACGCGGACTGATGGTCAAATACGCAGCAGACAATAAGCTGACCAGTGCGGAGCAGCTAAAAGGCTTTAACTTAGCGGGTTATTATTATTGTAAAGAGGCGTCTGATGATAAGACGTGGGTGTTTAGACGCGATGCGGCGGATCAGTAACTTGATATAAAAAACGGCTGGTAATGCCGAGACCTTGGCTAGATTTTCAGCAACGGTTGGGGTGATTTTAGCCTCAGCCTTTCAGCGTAGTACCACATTTTAATGTTCAACAGAACCTAGGGCTTGCACCTAATGAGCCACCATCAATAAATAAAAATTAGCCCCATTTAGTTTATCGCCTAATAACCATGGCGCATTATTAACGACCTTTTTCAATAATCTCCCAGCCGTGAGCTAACCTACAATTTTCTTCATCTTTCATTGGTTGCAAATCGTATTCGCCATGACACTTGCATCATTTATTTCGCTCGATTGGACAAAATGACGCCAATGGTACTAAGTACGATTCCGCATATCATGATGACTGATAGAGACTCTTTGAGTATCAACGCAGCGAGTATAGCGGTTAATCCTGGGGACAAAGAGCCAAGTAATAAGGTACGAATGGAGCCCAGCTGTTTGACCGCATAAGAAAATGCAATGGTTGATACCACTCCTACCCCAAGGCCTTGTACTAAGATAAAAGGCAGCACCTCATCAAAGGATACAGACCCTATATTGGTCTCCATGATGCCAGATAAAACCATCACCAATGTCAGAAAAAAAGAGCTATAAGAGAGTACGATAGCGATCACTATTGGGCTTAGCTTGGTGCTTTTTAACCCCAAGGTATAACCCGCCCAAATCAGGCTTGCCATCAACAGTAACCCTACCCCATACAGAAGACTATTAGGTATGGCCTCTGCCCTCCCGCCAACCATAGTAGCGATACCAAAGAGAATAAGGATTAATGCGGCGAATTTTCCGAGCGATATTCGCTGACGATAAAGAATAAAGGACAGTAAGGCAGCAAAGAACACTGGTGTCCCTGTCAAAATAGTCCCCATGTAGGCTGCTGGCACCGTGCTAGCCCCAAAAGCCGCCAACAGGAGAAAAGGCACGCCGCCAAGTAAAATAAACATGATATCTGGTAGTCTGATGCTTTTGATGTCATGCCAATTAGCGCGTACCCAAGGGGTCAACAAGACTAGCGGTACACTAAAGCGAATGAGCATGACATCCGCAATGCTGAGCGACGATGCTCCAACCGCTCGTACAGTCAACGCAAATCCTGACCAAATCAATAAGACAACGCTCATCGCCACATAGCCTTTGGTTAAAGGCGACATAATGTACAAAGGGTTTTTGCGTGCTGAGGGGTGAAATATCGTATTCATAGTCTTGTCTTATGCTGGTATACAAAGACCAATTATCGATTAAAATACGCGCTTTTATCTCTATTTATTCATTGCAATTTCCCAAATATTTGGTGGATAATGCCAATTAAATCAAAATTCCTGGCTTAAAAAACCAAAAGGTAAATTATGGACAAAATCGACCGTCATATCTTGGAAGTACTCCAAAAAGAGGGACGCTTATCTACGGCGGAGCTGTCCGAACGCGTAGGGCTGTCGCCATCTCCTTGCGCAAGGCGCCTAAAACGTTTGGAAGATGAAGGTTATATAGAGAACTATCAAGCAAACATAAACAAAGCCAAAGCGGGTATTACCATGAGTTTCTTTGTGGAGGTCCGTCTCAACAGCCACCAAGAAGAGTCTATTGCAGCTTTCGAGAATGCTTTGTCCGATATGGACGAGGTCATCAATGGACATGTGGTATCGGGTTCTTATGATTATTTATTAGAAGTGGTAAGCCCCAATCTCGATGGTTATGAGCGGTTCACACGTAAGCTGCACAAACTTGCTAGCGTCAAAGATATACACACTCATTTGTCGGTGAGAAAGATTATTAACAAGACGACTTTACCTATTTTCGTATGAGATTTTTAACACTAATGGGCAATCTCGAGCACGGCCTTCCCTGACGTTAAGTCTATTAAGATTAATATAAATAGCTAGTGAAGTTGAATTATTACATAACTTTATTATCGAGCATAAAAAAGCCCTGCTATCTTTGATAGCAGGGCTTTTGGTAATTAAAACACTTTTACTACGGTAGTTATATTTATAGTGAAAAGTATTATATGGGTTGACTGAAGCAGTACGACTAGGCAACCGAGCAAAGATTGTACTTATAGTACATCAAACGAGGTTAACAACGTCGTACAAATTCAGTCGAGGCATAAATTACATCATGCCGCCCATTCCACCCATACCGCCCATTCCACCAGCACCGCCCATGCCAGCCATACCATCATCTTTTTCTGGTAGGTCGGTAATCATGGCTTCAGTCGTTAGCATGAGACCAGCAACAGAGGCAGCGTTCTCTAGTGCTGAGCGTGATACTTTGGCTGGATCAAGGATACCCATCTCAAGCATATCGCCGTACTCACCAGATGCCGCATTGTAACCGTAGTTACCCGTGCCGTTTTTCACTGCGTTAACAACCACTGATGCTTCTTCGCCAGCGTTGGTAACGATTTGACGTAACGGTGCTTCCATCGCGCGGCGTAGAATGTTGATACCTGCGTCTTGGTCGTCGTTGTCGCCTTTGAGCTCAGACAGTGCATTCATCGCACGAACTAATGCAACACCACCACCAGGTACGACACCTTCTTCTACCGCTGCACGAGTGGCATGTAGCGCATCGTCAACACGGTCTTTCTTCTCTTTCATTTCAGTTTCAGTCGCTGCGCCAACTTTGATTACTGCTACGCCGCCTGCCAGTTTCGCAACACGCTCTTGTAGCTTTTCTTTATCGTAATCAGAAGTAGACTCTGCGATCTGACGGTTGATAGACTCAACACGGTTTTCGATGTCAGCTTTGTTACCAGCGCCATCAACGATCACGGTGTTTTCTTTACCAACAGTGACTTTTTTCGCAGTACCCAATTGCTCAAGGGTCGCCGTCTCTAGGCTCAGACCAATCTCTTCAGAGATTACTGTGCCGCCCGTTAGCGTTGCGATGTCTTCTAGCATGGCTTTACGACGATCGCCAAAACCTGGTGCTTTAACGGCACAAGTTTTTAAGCCGCCACGCATGTTGTTTACAACTAGAGTTGCCAATGCTTCGTTTTCTACGTCTTCAGCGATGATTAGCAATGGTTTGCTTTGCTGCATGACTTGCTCAAGTAATGGCACGATCTCACGGATGTTGCTGATTTTTTTGTCAACCAATAGGATATATGGGTTTTCAAATTCAGCAGTCAAGCTGTCTTGCTTGTTGGCAAAGTACGGGCTGATATAACCACGGTCAAACTGCATACCTTCGACAACTTCTAGGGTATCTTCGAAGCTTGAACCTTCTTCAACGGTGATAACGCCTTGCTTACCCACTTTTTGCATCGCTTGCGAGATCAATTCACCGATTTTGGTGTCTGAGTTTGCAGAGATAGAACCTACTTGTGCGATGGCTTTTTCATCATCAGCTGGCGTTGATAGGTTATGGATTTCTTGCACAGCTGCGCGAACGGCTTTGTCGATACCGCGCTTAAGATCCATTGGGTTCATGCCAGCGGCCACTGACTTCATGCCTTCTTGTAAGATTGACTGAGCCAATACGGTCGCAGTCGTTGTACCATCACCAGCGACATCATTGGTACGGCTAGCAACTTCACGAACGAGCTGAGCACCCATGTTTTCAAATTTGTTTTCAAGCTCGATTTCTTTGGCAACTGATACACCATCTTTAGTGATGGTTGGCGCGCCAAAAGATTTATCGATAACCACGTTGCGGCCTTTAGGGCCTAGGGTGACACGTACTGCGTTTGCTAGAACGTTGACGCCGTCCATCATTTGTTTACGGGCATCTATGCCGAATTTTACGTCTTTTGCCATGGTAAATTACTCCATTATTATAAGTATGAGAATACAATTGAATGATTTGATAGTTGCTTATCAAAAGCGGTTATCAGAACCTGTGGTCAAGATGTGCTGAGTATAAAACGATACTCAAGAGGACTAGCCTTCTAGCACACCTAGTACATCAGACTCTTTCATAATCAATAGTTCTTCACCGTCAACCTTCACGGTTTGACCAGCATATTGACCGAACAAAACTTTGTCGCCAGCTTTTACATCTAACGCACGAGTTTCGCCATTGTCACGAACTTGGCCATTACCAACAGCAATGACTTCACCTTGTGAAGGTTTCTCTTGAGCAGAACCCGGCAATAAAATACCACCAGCAGTTTTTGTCTCTTCTTCTATGCGGCGGACGACGATACGGTCATGTAAAGGACGAATGTTCATCGATATGACTCCAAAAATTGGTTGTTTGAATAAAGGGTTTATTTGAATTAATAGTCTCAATACCAGTATCTATAAGAGTCGCCATTCAATCATAGCAATCTAAAGATACGCTTTGAGCTTGTAACAAAAAGTGGGGGCAAGATAGGTTGGCTTCAAGTGTAAAGCCCAAAAATTTACAAGATTATTCTGACAGAATTTGATAGAGATGAGACTTAATAGAGGCCATACGTTTTATTTACCCTCTATTGCTGGCTTTACAGCACGTTACCCTCGATGGTCGTATCAGATGTCATAGCAACATTCGCTACAATCGTCACACGTGCCAGTCGATTGTTACTCTTGAAAATGTAACAGAGTATGACCATTATAAGCGTTGTGAACATAATAAGAATGACGATAGATGCTGCTATATCAGCATCTTATTAATTACTAAGAGGTATTTATGAGTTTTTTATCAATGCATAATAAATCACTGCCCAACGCTTCTAATAATACGAAACGCAGTCCATCTAAGTTTTTATCTGCCTTAATCACAGGTATCAGTATTTCTACCATTGGAGCCTTGAGTATGACCGCACCCACACTTGCCAGCGCAAAGACTGTTCAGCCATCAACGGCCAACTATAGTTTTACCGTTGAAGACAAATACAAAGGAACCGCGACTCGTACGTTAAACAAGTCCGGCAATACTTGGAAATACAACGTTAAGGCTCGCGTCGCCGGGGTAGCTAGTGCCTCGCAAAACAGTACGTTTACCCTCAATGGTAATAATGTCATTCCAACCCAAGCCAGCACCACTTATAAGCTATTAGGATTGGGTCGTACCCACAAACTAAACTTTAACCCAAATAGCAAAAAGGTGACCAGCAACTATAAAGGCAAGACCACGACGCTGAGTATGCCGCAGCAAGCTTTTGATGATTTGAGTCTTGAGGTGCAAATTCGTCAAGATCTGTTAAATGGTAAGTTCACTGGCAATTACTACATGGCAAAAAAAGACAAAATCGAAAAGACCCCATTTAAAAAATCTGGCAGCACCAAAATTACCGTTCCAGCCGGTACCTTTGATACTGTCCGTGTTGACCGTATTCATGACGACGACAGTCGCTCTACCAGTTTTTGGTTGGCACCAAGTCTAGACTACTTACCCATCAAGGTTAGTCAGATCAATGATGGTAAGAAGATGGATTTGGAATTGACCAAGGTTAACTAATCCAAGTATGTAAACAGAAGCGTTGAAAAGTAATACTGCAATAAAAAAGCGGCGTCCTATTTGGAACGCCGCTTTTTTATGTTTGAAGTTTAAGAGTAGAAGCTATCGATATAAACCGTTTCTTTCATACTATAAAATACTAGCGAGAACGTGGGGTTTTAACAACATTATTCATCGACGGCAAGCGTTTTAGTAAAATAAACAACCAAACGTTGATGGCAAACAACAATACAAAATCAATCAGATATACCGCTATTTCCGCCCAGCTGCTGCCATACGCGCGCGTAAACAGCACCACGCCACTTGCGCCCAAATATACTAGAGTAAACATACTACCGACCAATAACGCATAAGGCGAGCGTCCACGTAATATCCACGGTGTCAATATAAACGCTGGCACCAACCATAACGCTTGCCAAGCGATTCCGCCGATGATGTCTGGGCTACTTGGGTTAAAGATGCTAATAAAAATAGGCAGTCCAAGCAATCTATAAACGAGCCAAATCAGCCACGTGACCGTCAAGCGCTTGGCTATAGGCGCAATCGGCTTAATAGCTTTGGAGGATTTACTATCGGAGCAGTTTTTAGCCATTAGAGATCTGTGTTTCCTAAATGATTAGCCTGATATTCAGCTATCAGCACGTCATTATCAATATGTAAGTGCAAAAGTGGTGAGGTATATCGTTCGAGCGATAGCATCCGTTATCTATGAATGGCTTAGCGGTCCCAGTTTGCTTGTGCTAAAGCAGTAGCGGTGATTGCCAAGCGGCGACCTTGAGCGATACCGAGCTCGCGCTCATCATCAGAGACTGGCTGGTCATGTAATGCACCGCTTACATGACTGGCACCATAAGGCGTCCCGCCGCGATGCGTCCGATTTAATGCAGGTTCAGCATAAGGCACACCCACGATGACCATCCCGTGATGCATCAATGGTAACATCATCGTCAGTAGTGTGGTTTCTTGTCCACCATGCATAGAGCCTGTCGCTGTAAATACCGAGGCGGGCTTATTTTGTAAGTTCCCTGCTAGCCACAGGGTGACGGTATTGTCCCAAAAATACTTCATGGGCGCGGCCATATTGCCAAAGTGCGTCGGGCTACCCAGTGCAAGACCGCTACAGTCTTTGAGATCGTCCATCGTACAATACAAGTCACCTTCATCAGGTATCGCAGGCTTGCTCGATGTGGTTTCAGGGGCCACCGTTGGGACAGTACGAATACGTGCGGTCATGCCAGCATCTTCGATCCCTTGAGCGATGGCGTATGCTAATGTCTTTGTCGTGCCATAATTTGAATAATAAAGCACCAAAACGTAAGGGTTGGCCTGACTCATTAACCGTCCTTCCTCATAAAATCATTGATAGTATTATCTATATATCATTATTTATCGATCAATAACGATATCGCCCGCGATAGGCGATGCGATGATGTGCTCATTATGCCCCAGTCATTCACCGACATGCAAACCAGCTGACGACTATTTTACGACCACTTACTCCAGCCACGCCTACCTGATGCCTTATCAAATAGCCGCTGTGCATTTTGACACAATTAAACCGCAGATGTGAGCAGCGCATGTTTGTTACACTATTGTCACTCTTACTTTTGCTAACTGGTCGACATGGAAAAATTCTCACAAAAACTGCCATTTCTACAACAACGCTGGTTTCAATTCTTGCGATTTTTGGTTCGACATTTTTTTGAAGACAACTGTCAGCAAAAAGCAGCATCGCTAACCTACACGACTATGCTGTCGATTGTGCCTGTGCTAACAGTATTATTGATGATTTTATCTTCGGTACCAGCACTGGCATCCGTCAGAGCGCAGATATACGAGGTCATTTATAGCAACTTGTTGCCGCAATCGAGCATGCAAGTCAGTGAGTATATCAATGACTTCGCCGAAAAATCCTCCAATCTAACCATCATCGGCGCCATGGTGCTATTTTTTACCACCATCATGACCTTGACCACCATTGAGCGTGCCTTTAATCAAATCTGGCGGGTGGAGAGCCGCTCAGGTGGTATAAAGAGTCTGCTGCGCTATTGGACGATTGTGACCTTGGGGCCTATGGTGCTGGGTACGGCGTTTATCGCTTCAAGCACGGTACAAAGCTTGAGTTTTTTAAATCGCCAAATAGCAGGCTACGGTATTGATTGGGGGTTTTGGGTACAAGTGGTGTCGGTTGGTATCACCATGGCCGGCTTTATAGGGATGTATTGGTTTATTCCCAAAGCCCGTGTGCCCGCAAAAAATGCAGCCATCGCTGGGGTCTTTGTGACGATTATCTTTGAGCTGATGAAGCATCTGTTTGGCACAGTGATGGCAAACTTTACCAGCTATGAGGCCATTTACGGAGCCTTTGCCGCGCTTCCTATCTTTTTGTTATGGATATACCTGTCTTGGAATTTGATTTTGTTAGGCGTTGAGATCAGCTATACCTTAACCATTTTTGAGACCGAAGAAGTCTACCCGCGCCATCCCCTACTTAGCTTGCTGGACATGCTGAACTTGGTATATACCCATCATTTAAAAGGTGAGGCCGTCAGCGAACAAGCGCTGCGCAATGTGTTGGGCCGCAAAGAGCTACCCAAATGGTACACCTATATCAACTACCTCCAAGACAGCAACCTCATCACTATGACCGAAGATGAGGACTATGTACTCAAAAAAGACTTGAGCAAGATGACATTGTGGGATTTTTATCGCACTCTGCCCTATCCTTTGCCGATCAAAGACGAGCTCGATGAGATGAGAGTAGAAGAGCAAAAGCCATGGCTCAGCTTACTGGTAGATCGTTTTGAGCATACGGAAGCCTATGCCAAGCAGCAGCTAGACTTGCCGTTGAATGTTATCTTTACCAACGCCGAACCGCGCAAAAACCCTGATGACAAAGGCACGAATAAAAACACCCAACACCCTTTATTTAAAAAACCTGAATTTAGAAAAACATCGCAAGCCGCTCCTAACAGCTTAGCTCAACAGTCAACTGATACAACAGCGACCCCGCACTTTGATCCAGCCGCTTATGACAAGGACAGTAAGGTTGAGTGTGATGCGCATGATAATGAAATCATCATTCCTATAGACCCAAAAACGCCGCCGTCTCCACAAACCAGCAGATGGGGACACAAAAGCACAATCATCACCGAAGCGGACAACCCTAAACACGGCTCTAGCAATAAAAATTAGTTTGCTAAAATAAGCTCCTATAGTCGATACACTCTAAAAATGTCATAGCGCTACTGGGATGCTATCTTTAAACGTAGGTTGCGCAGCCTCTGGGAACGCAGCACGCAAGTAAAATTTATACCAGTGGCGCGTTTAAATCCATAACAGTTTTACATTCAGCTAACTATATAATAGGGGCTTATTTTTACTAAATTTTTCATCGTTATTATTTATATGATAAGGTAATAAATAGTCAAAAAATTACTCCAGCGTTACGCTTAAATTTATCACCATTTTATTTTGAACCGGCTATAGTGCGTAGACGCAGCAAGCAAGGACAATGAATCCCTGTAGGACGGTACCTGTTTTAAAATAGATTCACTATATACGATCTCGTCAGTCATTTTTGGAGCGCGAACATTGGACAAACACCCTGAAAATGGCTTTTTTAAGCGACTACTCTTATTTTCAGTGCAGAGAATGAAGGCGTTTTCGCAGCTTTGGTCGTTACAGACATTGGCTGACCTGCCCGATCGTTTAAGAAACTTGTGGCAGGAGTTGATCGGCTCTTATTGGTTTATTCCAACTGCTTGTGTGATTGCAGGGATTTTGCTGGCGCCTTTATTGGTGACTGTCGATCAGCACTTTGACCGCGAGACCGTTCGAGAGATCTCTTTTGCTTTTACGGGTGATGACGATGCGGCGCGCGCTATCATGACCGCTATTGCTGGCGCTGTATTGGGCGTTGCTGGTACGACGTTCTCAATTACTATCGCCGTCCTTTCGATGGCCTCCTCCCAGTTTGGCCCACGGCTATTACGCAACTTTTTGACAGACACACCAAACCAGTTTGTCTTAGGAGCGTTTATTGGCACCTTTAGCTATAGCTTGTTGGTACTCAAGTCGATTCATAAGTATGATGTGGCCTTTGGCGTACCGCAACTGGCGGTGACCTTTGGGATTATCATGGCGATCATCTGTGCGCTGTTATTGGTCTATTTTGTCCAGCATATGGTCCACTCTATTCAGGCCTCGCACGTCATTCAAAACGCCAGCAACGATGCCATTAATAATATTCACTACTGGTATGGTGATTATTGTGATATTCAGCATCAGCGCGATGTCGAGCAGCACGATGTCGAGCAGTTTCACCAGTGGCAGGCAACGCCGATTTATCCTCCGCAATCCGGCTACCTGCAGCACATTTATTTGGAGTCATTAATCATCCTGACTCAAGAGTATGGCGGTGTGGTGCATCTACAGAGTAACCTCGGTGATTATGTCACTGACAAAAACGTCATTGGGCATTTTTATCAACGTCCGACAGACCATCCCAATAATCGGCAAAAAACCGCAACGCCGCAGTTGGCCGTGGTGCCACGTGCCCCTGATGGTATGTTTTGGCAGCGCTTTGCCGGTTGTATTCGTATCGAGCAGCGACTGGCACACTCCAATGATATCGCCTATAGTCTGGGGCAGATGACCGAGATTGCGGTGCGCGCCCTCTCACCTGGTATCAATGACCCAAAAACAGCCGTCAACTGCGTACAATCGCTCACCAGTTGCCTGAGCATTATGATGCGTCGTCAGCCGCCTAGCCCCTATCATTTTTATGTACCTGCCGAGCACCGTGACAAACCGCCGTATACCGCCACACCAAAACAAGTGGTGGCGCAGCAGCGCGTGGCTATCTTGGCCCTGGTGACTTATACGCCCAAAATATCAGAATTCATCAATACCTCACTTGGAGAGATTCGGCGCTATGCTGCAGCTGATGCCATGGTCCTAAAGGCGCTGTGTCAAGCGATGGTCAATCTCAACTATGCCTGTATCAATCAAGCACAGCAGCAGACCTTGCTGCATGAGCTACAGCTAATTGAGCGCGCAGGAGAAGAAAACCTAAGCTACCAAGAGCTTATCGATGACCTTGTCGCTATGTGTGAGCAAGCCAAGCAGTTTATTCTTGATGAAGACGCACAGCATCAACATTTTAATTATGTCAGCGAATTTGCTGCCAATTTCCGTCAAGCACTACAGTCACAGTCGAGTTAGTAATATGACAATTGGATCGCATAGCGTATTGGTAATACACAGTCCCTATCATTTCAATATTTATAGCTCAAAATCTTTACGTAACTCTCATAAGTCATAGGCTTAGGGTTAATTTTATATTCATACGAGATCTGCTTTATGGCATCTGCAACCAGCCTAACCATACTTGAAATCAGCGCCATATTTTTATCGATTACGGCCTTGCTGACCTATGTCAATCATCGCTTTATCGGTCTGCCCACGACCATTGGAGTCATGGTCATCTCCATTGTCCTATCTATCGGTGCGATATTTTTAGGATTTTTGGGGTTTGATCAGCTGATTGATTATGAAGTGAGCTTACTAGAGCAGCTAGATTTTACCGAGGTGCTATTGGACGGTATGCTCTCGATGTTGCTATTTGCAGGTGCCTTGCATGTCAATATTGGTGATTTGAGACGCTATAAACTGCCTATCGGTATCCTAGCTGGACTCGGTACTATCGTATCAGCCATGCTCATTGCCACCGCGATTTACTTTATGCTGCCTATATTCGGTTTTGGACTGCCGTTTCTTTGGTGCCTACTTTTTGGCGCACTCATCTCCCCTACGGATCCCATTGCCGTCATGGGAATTCTTGCATCAGCAGGCGCGCCAAAAAGCATTGAGACTGTCATCGCTGGTGAGTCATTGTTTAACGACGGTATCGGCGTCGTGATTTTTGTTCTCCTACTGGGGATTTTATCTAGTGGCGATATTCCAACCATTAACTATGTGGCGCATACATTGGCGGTCGAAGCTGGCGGCGGTGTGATATTTGGTTTGGTATTGGGTGCAATTTTGTACTATCTACTCAAGAGCATCGATAGTTATCAAGAGGAGGTACTATTGACACTAGCAGGCGTTATCGGTGGCTATGCGCTTGCCAGCCATTGGCATTTGTCAGGGCCGCTCGCTATGGTCATGATGGGACTGATGGTTGGTAACCGCGGGCGGGCGCTTGCGATGAGTGATCAGACGCGTCATTACATTGATCTGTTTTGGGAGCTGATTGATGAAATCTTAAATGCTATTTTATTCGTCCTTATCGGTCTAGAAGTAGTGATGATTGCTTATTCAGGCAATTTATTTATTGCAGGTGGTCTAACTATTGTTATTGCTCTAGTAGCTCGTTTTATCGTGGTTGGGATGACGACCAAGACCTTTCATCGCCAGCTTGATTTGCCCACTGGTGCATGGAAAGTACTAACATGGGGTGGATTGCGCGGCGGTATCTCAGTCGCTTTAGTATTACAGCTACCCATCGGTACCGAGCGCGATATTTTATTGGCACTCACTTATGCGGTAGTGATATTTTCTATCTTGGTACAGGGCCTCAGTGTTGGCAGAGTCGCCAAGAGCATTCGTAAGGATAAAAAAATAACAGAGGCATAAACCACAAATACAGCACGTATAAAAAAGCCAGCCTGAGACATGATGTCTTAGGCTGGCTTTGGCTGGCTTTTTTGAGCAGTTTCAATGGTTATATCAAACCCTTTGTTTTCATATTACGATAAACCACGATAATAATAAGCAGATTAGAAACCAATATTCCCAGTTTAAACCAATCAAATGGACTGGTTATCAGATAATAAACCTCTATAGGAATAAAGACACCATAGCCCAGCACACCAAACCAATACGCCCATGTCTTATCGCGCCATAATCCATAGGCTTCTAGGAAGCGCAAACTGGCATAAGCAAATATCAACAATAAAAACACTGGCCAGTTTTTGCTGGCCTGTTGGGCAATACTTACTACACTGTCGATTTGCGGTGCAAGTAGGTGGCCAAAGGTATGGCGCCAAGAGCCAGTCGCGGTCGTCAGCCAATGCTCAAGATCGGTATGCCACGACCACAATGCACCTGCACCTAATAATGCCCCCACACCTTTGACGACTTCATAGATGGCCACTGCTTTGATAGACTCACTGGCTGTGCTGTGCGTTTTTTCTAGAGGGTCAATCATTTCACCCCCTTTATCCTTCGAGGATAGCGGTAGACTATCATCCTGTCGGGGCAAATTAGCCAAAGAACGTCTCCACAACACGTCCTTGCAACTGCTGATTAAAAAATGGTGTGTTTTTACCATTCGATAGCATAGATTGCGCAGTCACTTGCCACTCAAGATTCGGGTCAACCAATACCGCGCCGCCGATCGCTTCATACTGCTCATTAATACCCGCAATCTTTGCCGGATTAAGACAGATTTTATCAACCAGCTCTGAGAGTGTTAGTACCTCATCATTGACCAGCTGACAGGCCAGCGCCATAAAAGTATCAAAATTCGAGATACCTGGCGTACTCTCAGCAAATGGCGCTTTTTTCGCCGTACTGTTTAATGGTTCATGATGACTACAAATGGCATCGATAGTGCCATCTTTTAAGCCACGGCGGATTGCCTGCTGGTCGGTATTACTACGTAGCGGTGGCAAGACATATGCCTGAGCATTAAAGCCTTCAAGATTGTCATCAGTTAAATACAGCTGATGCATCGCCACATCACACGTAACAGGCAAGCCTTTATCTTTTGCCCAGCGCATCAGCTCAATCGAAGACTTGCAAGACAGCTGGCTGAAGTGAGCGGCTATCCCCGTCTCTTCAACCATTAACAGCTGCGTAGACAGTGCAACCGTTTCCGCAATCCAAGGAATCCCTTGTAAACCATGATAAGAGGCGATATAACCCTCATGCGCCACGCCATCTCCAGACAGACTTGGCTCATCAGGATAAAAGAATACTTTCATACCAAAAGTCGCCGCGTACTCTAGTGTTCTTAGCAATACTAAGTCATTGCGAAAAGGTCTACGCGCATTGGATACTGCGATACAGCCGCCCTTTTTAAGCCCTGCAATATTAGACGGTCGTTCGCCCTCTAACCCTGTGGTCAATGCGCCCAAAATATGCAAGTAAATACCGCCATCACTCAAGGCGCGCTCACGCAAGCCCTTTAAGAGTGAGCCATTTTCTAAAATAGGATTGGTGTCAGGTGGCGTGACTACATGCAAGAACCCGTTACCACGAGCTGCCCTACCTTCTGATTCCAGCGTACCGTGTTGCTGTTGGCCCGGCTCACGCAAGCGCGCGCATAGATCTACTAATGGTGGTAGTAACCACATCTCACGGCCAGAATCGAGTGTAGACAGTTTTTCTGTTACAGTTTGCGGCAATGCATCTTTAAATGCTTTTGGTAAATGGTCAAAGATGGGTGCATCCGTATTAAGCATGGTAGACATAACGTTATTACCGTATCAATAAAATGAAATAAATAAGAATAAGTCGCGCGGCAAGCTGTTACTTGCCAGCCGCTTGATGAGCACGTTGACCTTCCATCGCAAGCGACAAGACCGCCATTCGTATGGCAATACCGTTATTTACCTGCTTTAAGATCACCGATTGCGCGCCATCAGCCACACTAGAGGCAATCTCAACACCGCGGTTCATCGGCCCTGGATGCATAACTAGCGCATCAGGCTTGGCCAATGCCACTCGCTCTGGCGTGATCCCATAATGCTTATAGTATTCACTTGACGATGCCAATAGCGGCGAACCGATACGCTCATTTTGTATTCTTAATCCCATAATCACATCACAATCAGTGACACACTCATCCATATTTTCATATACTTTTACGCCAAAACGCTCAATACCTTTCGGCAATAAAGTACGCGGCGCACACACACGAATATCTGTCACACCTAGGGTTTGCAAGGCGCTAATATCAGAACGGGCGACGCGTGAGTGCTTAATATCACCAACGATTGCGATAGACAGCTCTTCAAATGGGCGCGGTGCCTCACGGTGAATAGTCAACATGTCGAGCATTCCCTGAGTAGGATGCGCATGCCAGCCATCCCCGCCATTGATGATAGCAATATCAGGAGTGACCTCTGTCGCCATAAAATGCGCGGCACCTGATGCTGAATGTCGAACTACAAAAATATCTGCGGTCATCGCCTGTAGATTCCACAAGGTATCGCGTAGACTCTCGCCTTTTTTGGTACTAGAGCGTTCGATATCGATATTGAGTACATTAGCACCCAAGCGTTTTTCTGCTACTTCAAAAGTCGTCCGGGTACGAGTCGATGGTTCAAAGAACAAATTCATGACCGTATAGCCATCTAACTCAGGACGATTGATGAGCTGCCCGTTTTCATCAAAGAAAGTCTCTGCTTTTGCGATAATAGCTTTGAGCTGTGCTTTATTAAGACCTTCAACACCCAAGAAATGCCTGATACTGCCATCGATGTTGAGCTGCGGACGACTCAGTGAGGTATTGAGTCTTTGATGAATTGTATTGGGATCAAATTTTGCATAATCAGTCGGTGAGACTGGTTGGGTAGCGCTACTATCGAGAGAATTTGACATAATGACGAGTCTTTATTGTGGGTTTATATGAGTCTGTCGTAATCGCTTATTCATCTTTGTTCAATCATTTAGCACCGATAGGCACAGACACGAGGACATTTTGACGCTTATTTGCTACAATTTACCGTAATCAAATTCGACCAAAAACCGCCTCAGCAGACAATCAGAAAGCGTAAATAGACATGCTATATTCTCATAGAGAATAATTCTGACAAATCTATAAATGAATAACAATAGATATAGTGTAGCCGATTTTGTGGTCAGGACAAAGATACCGTATAAGCTATTTAAAAATTCATCCATTTAAGGTGTGCCAAATGCCGCCTATGACCTGACTCTAAGACCATCCATTTTTTACTTTCCATACCCTCTATTAGGAAGCTTTATGACGACCTTAGCAGATTATCTAAACCAACATGCCTCTAGTCCTGCACTCAACGACGTAATTACCACGGTCACTAATGTTGGTAAAACCATCTCACAACTACTTAGAAAAGGTGCTCTGGCAGATATTTTAGGCGAGGCTGGCAATCAAAACGTCCAAGGCGAAGATCAGAAAAAACTAGACGTACTGGCCAATGACTTACTGCTAGATGCATTGGCAAAGAATACCCATTGTGCCGGCGTTGCATCAGAAGAGCTTGATGATGCCACCCCTGCTAATGACGATGGCAGTCTATTGGTTTTGTTTGACCCACTAGATGGCTCATCAAATATTGATATCAATATGGCAGTAGGTACGATTTTTTCTGTTCTACCGTATGAGCGTCAAGGTCAAACCAGTGAAAACAGCGACTATCTACAGGCAGGTAACAAACAGCTAGCAGCAGGGTACTTGTTATATGGCACCTCTACGGTACTGGCGTTGACCATCGCAGATAAGGTCGTGATGTTTAGCCTAGATCCAGAAACTGAAGACTATGTGCTAATAGAAGACAACGTGCAAATCGATGCCGATACGAGCGAATATGCGATCAATAGCTCAAATTATCGCTACTGGCGTGCACCGATGCAACAGTACATCGATGAGTTAATCGCTGGCGAGACAGGCGTACGTGGACGCGATTTCAATACGCGTTGGGTCGCCGCTATGGTTGGTGACGTCCATCGTATCTTATGCCGCGGTGGTCTCTTCACTTATCCGTTTGATACCAAACACGCTCATAAAGCGGGTAAACTACGCTTGATGTATGAAGCCAATCCAATGAGCTTATTGATTGAACGCGCGGGTGGCGGTGCGACAGACGCTGTCAATCGTATCTTAGATATCGAACCGACTGATATCCATCAGCGTGTTCCTGTGGTGCTCGGTAGCAAAAACGAAGTCAATTACGTGAAAGACTTACACGTCAATTATTCTGAAAAATAATTGATTGACGCACTTGTTAAGAACAGCCAGCAGAATGCTAAATTAATCATAGATATTTTGCTGGCTATCTAAACGACTCCTTTACTCTTCTCTAAGCGATCCACTATGGTATTAAATCCCACCGAGCTGATTACCTCAGATAAGAACACCACCGTCAAGCTTGTAAAAGCCCTATTGGCACAAGCACGCCAGCGTAAAAAGAACGGTCAGACAGTCATAGAAGGCGTCCATTTGATAGATGCTGCACTGCGTAGTGACTATCCATTTGTTCAAATAATACTGTCTGAATCAGCACGTAGTCATCCTGAAGTTCAGCAAATACTCACTCGTCTGCCGACTTATACGCCTATTCTTATTTTATCCAATTCACTGTACGAGAGTATTCGTAGCTTAGGTACTGGTATCGATATCATGGCTATCATCAACGTACCAACGCCTAACTTATCAATGATTGATGAGGACTGCTTAGTCTTGAATGATGTACAAGACAGCGGGAATGTTGGTACGCTACTGCGCACAGCAGCAGCGGTTGGTATTCGCAACATCTTATGTACCAGTGCTACCGCGCAAGCTTGGTCTCCCAAGACGCTACGAGCAGGCATGGGTGCACAGTTTGCGCTGACTATTTATGAAGGCTTGAGTACGCAAGATATTCTAGATCACGTAAAAGTTCCACTGTTGGCGACCAGCTCACATACCGATACTTTGATTTATGATCACAATCTATCGGCACCTGTCGCTTGGATTATGGGTCATGAAGGTCAAGGCGTTAGCGACGAGCTGATGCAATGTGCCACGCCGATAGCCTTACCACAGCCAAATGGTCAAGAGAGCTTAAATGTCGCGATTGCAGGGTCTTTATGTCTGTATGAGACCTTGCGTCAGAGACAGTACTGTTAGCGTCCATTTATAACTACAATTAAAATTCTTTCTGTAAAGCATAAAAAAACCCACTATCATTGAACCGACCCCCATAAGTTGGACA
>NZ_LNDJ01000074.1 GCF_001444505.1 Psychrobacter piscatorii
ACTCTTAAATTGGATCAACTATATATTGATTATTGCTAATGTCTAAACGGTAGAATTGGAAATAAATGGTGACGGCTTACTAAATTGATATTCATGATTTGATAAGAGGCGTACGTATTATGCTCGGTTATTGTAGCAACTCCCCACTACGTTGTAAGAACGCCCGTTCTACCAAAATATTGAATCAGGTAGATTCTTGTTGCCCTGAGTGCCATTTATTTTTAGTACCTGCTCAAGACATCAGCCAGCAATTGCCCGCTGATGAGCAGTTTTTACGATTATCAGTAGTAGGCACCGCATTGGTGCTATTAATAGCAGTCTATCTTTATTATCTACATGGGACATAATAGCGGCTGCTGATGAACAGGCGATAAGCCAATGCCATGCTGGGTCATGTCAAATAGTTGATATTTTCGTATTGACCAAAGTGCATTGATGAAAGCGCATTGAATAAAGCGTGCGCTCTTGATGATAGAGCGCTTGAACACCTTGCAAGGCAGTTAATTGATTTTATTTATATAATACCGGTATTTCACCGAATAGGGATGGCATGCTACTCAAATCTATAAGGCGCTTGCGTCATTTTGTTTATGATACGTTGCAAAATGATGAACATGACACTTTGTTTAGCCGCTATATTGATTATTTTCTCATATTTTTGATCATGACCAATGTGGCAGCTGTGATTGCTGAGTCAGTTGACAGCTGGTATTACCCTTATCAAGATTATTTTACTTGGTTTGAAAACTTCTCTATTGTGATCTTTTCTATTGAATATTTGCTGCGGCTATGGAGTGTTGCTGAAGCCAAACCGGACAATACAACGTGGAGGCAGCGCTGGGATTGGGTGAGAAGTCCTTCCGCGCTCATTGATTTGGTAGCCATTGTTCCAGCCTTCTTAAACTTCTTTGTCAATATTGATCTGCGTTTCTTACGTATTTTGCGCTTGTTCCGTATTCTCAAACTGACCCGTTATTTTGCGTCCATGCGTATCCTTTTGGTGGTCATCAGTAAAGAACGCGGCTCGTTTCAAGCGGTTATTTTTATATTAATTATTATGATTGTGTCCGCCTCAAGTGGCATCTATTTGGTCGAAAACCATGCGCAGCCAGAAGAGTTTGAGTCAATACCTAAGGCGATGTGGTGGGCTGTGGTAACGCTCACGACCGTGGGTTATGGGGATGTCACACCAATCACTAATGCTGGCAAGATATTGGGTGCTATTATTACGATATTGGGTGTGGGTCTAGCGGCACTGCCTGCGGGTATTTTGGCAACGGGTCTTGCAAATGAGTTGGCGCAGCGCCGTGAAGAGCTTGAGCAACATTTTCGTGAGCAACTGATCGATAGCGACTTTGATTTGGTACAAAATCAGATGATGATTGATAAGATTCGCCGAGAGCTAGGATTAGATAAAGAGCAAGCGCAAAATATCGTACTACAAGTGCTACGTGAACAAGAACTTGAGCGGCGCGAAAAAGAAGTGGAGGTGCGTCAAAAGAATTTTTGCCCGCATTGCGGCGAGGTTTTATAGCTTAGTATCTATCAGGCAATCATAGAAATTTATGCTTAAGATTTCTAGAAACAAGTATATTTGTCAGAAAACATAAAAGGGTACTGTGTGGTTGAGACGCAGTACCCTTTTTAGATTTTATGATCGACTGACGCTATATTCCTTGAGGAATCGGTAGCGCCCGTGCCAATTCATGCGCAACTTCTTGCGCCGCTTTTGAGAGATCTTCTGCGCTCAGTGGTAAATTTTGTAGGGTTAAATGCCAGTCATCAACGGATCGGCGCAAATGAGCCACCCAAAGCGTTTTACAATCACGTGGGAGCTGCTTTAGGTTGACTTCAAAACAGCGGTTACCCTCATCATCACTCAAATGAATCTCACCTTTTTTGACCCTAGAGAGTGAGTGCCCGTGATAGGAGTTGGCAATCAAAGCGATATGAGTGATATGTAAGGGAATTTCTTCTAGCTCTAGTCTAATTTGTTCTTGATCAAGCGGAGCCAAATACATGGCTTGCTCTCCGCGATCCTTACCGTTTAGACTGTCTCCTTGGTGCTTGACGGATTCAGCTTTGTCACGTAATTGTTTGAACCAGACAATATCACTAATGATGCAATTGTCATCATATAAAACGCAAGCCAAGTCGATATCTACCGCGCTTTTGTCCTTTTTAAAACGCTTCAAAAACCCTTTTGGCTCGATCTTAGTAAATTCATAGTTGAGTGCAAAAAATAACGTTCCCGTATCCAAGCCCAGTCCTCTTAAACTGTCGGAAAGCAGCGGTGATGGGGCAGCGGTTGGCATAATATTCCTTTTTTAATTTTTAGTGGTTAACGATTAGTGTCATTCGAGTGTTATTCGTTGTTTGTCATTGCAGGTTGGTCCAATACCGCTTGATAAAGGAGTGCAGGCTTGGCGTCTAACAGTCCACTGCCAAAACCACGTAACCACCAAACCAGCTGTGAGGTCAAATTAACGGTCGCTTTTATTGTTAGGGTGTCGTCGTCGTTTGATGTGACGATTTGATCATCACTCAGCTTGCTTTCAGTCAGGCTTCTGCCTGCCTGTTGCGTAAATTGTAGCTCAACGGCTGTATTTTTACCACGCTCAGCCAGCTCACCGAATAACGGATGGCTAAAGCCCATGCTGCCTTCATCCAAATACGTATCGAGCTGAAAGTTATCTGGTGTCTGTGCTGCGCTCTCTAAAATCTCGACTCTATCAAATCGATGCAGCGCAAAAGTGCGGATGGTGGATTTTGGATCATCGGTACGAGTTGCCAGTAGATAAATAATCACGCCACGCTGGATAATGGCAATAGGATTTAGGGTGTATTCGCTGGCCTCTGATTTATTGCTGCGAGTGTAGCAAGCATTAATTTGCAGCTGATAAAACAATGCATGGTAAATGTTGTCTTTGCTATCTAAATCTATATCTGGGGCAATGAGCGGCTGGGTAGCAGGCTCGATACGTACACGGTCTATCCATGAATGCGTGACTTTACTGTTTTTGAGCTGTCGTCTTGCTAGATCAAACCACGGAAATAGTTCGTCTAAAATGACAGGCGGCAATAGCTGAGTGAGATTGGCCTCGACCATATTAAAAGCAACTGCCTGCGATAGATTCATATGCGGCAAGCTTTGCAGCGGTGCATCTTCCTTCCAGCGCCAACCTTGTGGATTGGCGTTGTTTTTTTCGATAGGAAAGCGTTTGGCCAATGCGTTCAAATCACGTTGCACGGTACGCAGGCTGATGTCAAAACCGGCCATCATGAGCTGTTCATAAATATGAGTCGTACCTACCCAGCGATTGCGCTGTAGCTGTGACAGTACTTGCCATTGACGAGCCGTTGTCGCTGCCCCGTAACGATTGTCTTGGGTCTCTTTTAACACATCATTTTCTGCCGCCTCTATTGCAATCGCTTGCTCATCAGAATCTGATTGAGCTTGAAGGTTATTGGCATTAGTAGAATGTACAGTCATCAAAAAATACCCTTTATAAAGTCACAGGTTATTGTTCTACAGATTTTGGCTGGTTGTTTATCATCTCAGAAAAGTATCAAAGCGTCTAGAGACGTTCGTATACATTTAGACATCGTTTAGGCGCCGTCTAAACACGTCCTAATTATCATTTTGGTGTGTTGTCATTGACACTTTAAGCTTCACTTTGCTCATGGTTGTCAGTGACGTCACTATCGTTATTTTCGCCTTTACGTTTTTCTTTTTCTATTTTGTCCTCTTTTTTTTGGCGCTTGGCTTTGCGTTTTTTCTTCTCTTTCTTTTTTGACTTTTTATCATCTACCTCATCGTCGCCGTCTTGGTTCTCATCCCATAACATCAGACGATTTAGGACTTTGCCAAATAGGCTGTCCTTGCGGTAGCGACCTTTTTTATTCATGGTATCGATGGGTAGGCCTGTCATTAAGGTCAATGCTTCACTCAAGGTATAAACGCCATAAATATGGAAGTCGCCGTCTTTTACCGCAGCAATGATATCGTCGCGTAGCATGAGTTGTTTGACATTGGCCATTGGAATGACCACGCCTTGAGCGCCCGTCAACTCTTGCTCACGGCACGCATCAAAAAAGCCGGCGATTTTGGCATTGATACCACCAACCGCTTGTACTTCGCCCAGCTGATTCATAGAACCAGTAATGGCAAAGGATTGATCAATAGGGACATTTGCTAAAGCGGATAGTAGCGCACAACCTTCGCTAACGGTGGCACTATCACCATCGATATGGGCGTAGCTTTGTTCAAACGCGAGCGAAGCGCTGAAGTTTAGTGCATGGTGTTGGCTAAATAACGCACGCAAATAACTGGTCATGATCAACATACCCTTGGCGTGCAAGCTACCACCCAAGTCTACATCACGCTCGATATCAAGGATTTCACCTGCGCCAATATTGGGCTGAATAACGGCAGTGAGGCGCGCTGGCATGCCAAACTCACTATCGGCATAGCTGACGACGGTCAGGGCGTTGACTTGCCCAACTGCACTGCCTTGGGTTTGAATCAGCTGCTGGCCGTTTTTGAGTTCGTCCCAGTATAGATCGCGCAAATATCCTGAGCGCTCATCCATGTCGTCAATTGCCTGAGTGACATGATCTGCTGTCACCATTGTCTCATCATTTAAACGAGCGTGACGGTTTGATTCATGCAACAGTTTAATCAACAAATCACTGTGTAGGCTTAAACGGTCCTGCTCTTCAGCTTGCAAGCTTAAATGCTCAAGCAACGTGGCTTGCGCGCTACTATCGAATGGATAGAGATTAGCATAATCGATGATGTCTGCCATTTTCGCTATCAGTGCCAATTCATGCTCACTGGTGCGCGTCACATCATCATGAAAGTCCGCGCGAACTTTAAACACTGCATCAAACTCAGGCTCAAGCTCAAGCAGCTCATAATATAAGTCTGCTTCACCTAATAAGATCACTTTGATATCAAGATCAATGGGCGCTGGTGATAAAGACAAGCTACCTGTTAGCGTTAGCATTTGCTCAAGGCTTGAGAGCTTAATTTTGCGTGACTGTAGCGCGCGCTTTAGACCTTGCCATGCATAAGGATGCTCAAGTAAATGGCTGGCTTCTAGCAGCAGATAGCCGCCATTGGCACGGTGTAGGGCACCTGCGCGAATCATACTGACATCAGTCGTTACTGTCCCTAATTGAGTGATTTGCTCAACATGACCCAATAAGTTTAGATGGGTTGGTAAGTCTTCAAAGACAACAGGCGCGCCACTGTCTGGTGCGTGACTGACAATGACATTGACCGCGTAACGGCTGGGTGTTGTGGTCAATACAGCCGTCACAAACTCTTCATCATCGCCGTTAACGATAAGCTCTACATGAGTAACCATATCGGCAAATATGGCTTTGAGATAGTCAACCACAAGCGAATGCGTGGCAAACTGCTCATAAACAGGCGCGAACAAAGGCTGTAGCGCCCGCCGTGCGATACTGCGATGCAGTGATTCTATCGCATCGTTGGCTTCGTCTTCTAACTGCTCCAACGCAATGGTTAGTTGACTGAGGCGCTTTTGCATATGGTTTTTTTGGACAAAGTTATTTAACTCAGCCTCGTACTCACTGTTACCATACTCAGAATTTTGAGCGTTGTTTTGCTCTTCATCATGGTTAGTCTTATCGTTGCTCAATATATTGGCTTTTTCATTATCATTTCTTGGTGATAAATTTTCACTGTTGCTAGATGATTCTGAAGCCTTTACAGGGTCGCTACTACTGTCTGTCGTCAACTGACTGGGATGGACGAAAACTGCCTTGTTATCAAACGAGCGAAACGTCAAGGCGAGGTCATACTGTTTGCCCTCAGCGTTTAGCGCGTCGTAAGCATGACTCTCTTTTTGATGCGTATTATTTTTAATCGCTTCGATTTTACTTTGGTATTGGTCGCTACGAAAGCGTTGGCTTAGTCGCTTTTTTGTCTGTTGCCACAAGTTATTGACCTGCTGTTGTAGCAAGGCGGCTTGCCCTGCAGGTAGACGCAGAGCCAGTGGCGTACGTGGATCGGTAAAATTGTGCACGTAAACCCAATCATCAGGCGTTGGTGCGTCGGCGGCAATACGGGCCAACAGGCGACTGATGACAGTACGCTTACCCAAGCCGTTCTCGCCAGCAGCAAACACATGATAGCCACTTGCTTTGATGTCTAGCGCAGTGTGCAGGGCTTTGAGCGCACGCTGTTGACCGAAGCCAACATCTAAGTCGGGCGCAGTACGTGTGTCTGTAGGCAGCTCATCAGGGTCGCTATAGCGTTTTAGTTGCTCAGCTGAAATACGGCAGCTTTTTTGAACCTCAGTAAAAATAGGATTTGGGGCGTTAGATATTACTGGTTTATCGTCTTGTGAGTCAGCGGTAGGTGGTACCATATTATTAGCGTCTTTTGATATTTGAGATATAGGGGTATAAGGTTGTTCGGTCATAGGTTTTTGAGAGATCGTTTTAAAGGTATTGAAAGAGTATGAGGGATAATATATTTATTCTGGTCATGCGCGCATTGAATTTTTTATAATTAATAATGACATCTTACAAGATATAGTCGCATTTTAGCGAAGTCATTAAGCGCAGTTTTGTATCATATTTACAGGAATCTTTGATCATGATAAACGAAAAATAAAGAAACTAGGCAAGGCGTTTTATGCTGTTAACGCAGAATAACGCGTCATGAACGGTGCAGATAGTATAAGATGTCCCACATTGGCGCAATCTGCAACTATTCAATGAGCAGACTGCATGATAAAATAGGCGGTTCACATGTCAAAACTGGATAACTCGTTGTATGTCAGCTTCCGCTAAAACCTCTTCGTCGTCTACTAGCACGGGTAATATCAATATTGATCCGACTGGCTTTGTGAAGCTTGGCTCACAATTGCCAAAGCTGGCCAGTATCTTAGCACAAGCCGTAAATGAGCTAAGTCTATCACTAAATGAGAAACAGCAGCGCACGTTATTATTATACTTAGACCAGCTTTTGTTGTGGAATAAAGCGTATAATCTGACCGCCATCACCGATCCAGAAGAAGCGCTGATCAAACATGTGATTGATTGCTTATCTATTATAACGCATTTGCCGACAGGGTCGCTGCTTGATATCGGTACAGGTGCAGGGTTGCCTGCAGTGATTATTGCGATTTGTCAGCCTGAGCGCTCGTGTACAGCCCTTGATAGTAATCAAAAAAAGATTCGCTTTATTAAGCAGATCAGCAGTGAGCTTGGCTTACGTAATATGCAACCGATCGCTTCGCGTATTGAAGCGCACGAAGCCAGCTATGATGTGGTGACTTCTAGAGCGTTTGCCAGTTTGATAGATTTTGTTGAAGTAGCGCAGCCGAGATTGGCAGATGACGGTTATTTGTGTGCTATGAAAGGCAAAGCGCCAAGCGATGAAGAGCTACAAGCGCTTGATAGTGATTGGCACATTAAGACGATTAAGCTGACAGTGCCGCGTCTGCATGATAGTCGTCATTTGATTGAAATGTCTGCTAAAAATGCCTAAATGGTAGATACTTCCCAGTCATGAAACAGCAGTCGTTTTTTGTGAAACGCAGTTTACGTTTGTACCTAAATGGCATAGTATTTAAAAGGCACTGAAAATATACAAACGAAAATTGGGTAATTTATAAAAGAATTTTTTTATAAATGGCTGCCTTTCATGAAGCGCTGATTTAGTAGCACTGCATAAGCATATAAGATTGAGCGGCAAATAAATTAAAAGAAAAAGTCAGTAACAGACCTTAATAAAATTGAGTGAGTGTATGGAAATCATAGCAATTGCGAATCAAAAAGGCGGCGTGGGCAAAACCACGACGGCGGTAAACTTGACCGCCAGTTTAGCTGCTAAGCGCAAGCACGTACTACTGATTGACTTAGACCCACAGGGCAATGCAACCAGCGGTACTGGTGTCGACAAAAACGATCTGACGCTTACCATAGCCGATGTTTTACTGGATGGTGTAGCGCTGTCTGAAGCCATTGTGACCAGTCCGGCAGGGTTTGATGTTATCGGTGCCAATCGTGATTTGGCTGGTATGGACATCACGTTGATGAGTAAAACGGACAGTCACGAGCTGTTCAAAACGGCGATGAAAAATCTGGTTGATGCGCAGACATCCTCGCAACAGCCGCCATACGATTACGTGATTATAGACTGTGCGCCAAGTTTGAACTTACTAACGATTAATGCGTTGGTCGCGACTGATAGTGTGATTATTCCGATGCAGTGTGAATATTATGCACTAGAAGGGCTAGCAGATTTGTCGCAGACGATTGAGCGTCTTACTGAATTAAACCCTAAGTTATACATTCGCGGTGTTGTGAGAACATTGTTTGATGCGCGTAACACGCTTGCCCGTGATGTGTCTGCTGAATTAGAAGCGCACTTTGGCGATATTATGTATAAGACTCATATCCCAAGAAACATTCGCCTAGCAGAAGCACCTGCCCATGGTCTGCCAGTGATTGCTTATGAGAGATGGTCAAAAGGCGCGCGCGCCTATCAAAAATTGGCCGCTGAAGTGATGAAGCAAAGTAGCTAGTTTTTCTATAAAAGCTTTCGAACAATAAAGCACTTAACATTGTATTTAGTAAGCCGCAGCAGTAATCAATTGGCTTTTATTTTAGCGTTAGAGGATAGGTAATCATGGCGAAGAAAAGAGGGTTGGCTGCCAATCGAGGCTTAGATGCCTTATTAGGGTCAATCAAGAAAGAAAAACAAATCACCGCCTCTGCCTTGCAAGATGATATGGCTGCACGCGATGTGGCCGTGCCAGCTGAAACGCTAGATACCAACATGCCTGTGAAAACTGCACCCGTCGATGCGGCTGCGCCCAAAGCCAGTAAAAAATCGGCGGCAAAATCCACTGATAATGACACTACTGTCAGTAATAGTACTCGTTCATCACGTGTGACAAGCAAGACGGCTATCAACAAAACGCGTGGTAATAGCACAGACGTAAACGCTTCAGAGGATCAAATCAGCCTCGTGCAGATCGATGTCACGCGTCTACAAGCAGGTAAGTATCAACCGCGCCGTGACATGAGTGAAACGGCACTGGCAGAATTGGCATCTTCTATTGAGCAGCATGGCGTGATGCAGCCCATCGTTATCCGCCCATTGCTCGCCAATGAAGATAAGAGTGAAGCATTTGTCACTCATGAAATTATCGCTGGCGAACGTCGCTGGCGCGCGGCAAAAATGGCGGGCAAGTCGGTTATTCCAGCGATTGAGCGTGCGTTATCTGATGAGCTTGCTATTGCACTGGCCTTAATTGAAAATATCCAGCGTGAAGATTTATCTGTGATCGAGCAGGCAGCCGCGTTGCAGCGCTTTCATACAGAGTTTGGTATGAGCCATGCGATGATTGCTGAAGTGGTAGGCAAGGCGCGTACAACGGTATCGAATTTACTACGTCTAAATCAATTGCATGATACGGTAAAAGATCATTTGGCAAATAGCGCACTAGACATGGGTCACGCTCGAACGCTTTTAGCATTGTCTTCTGAGCAGCAGCCAATCATTGCACAAAAAATCATCGATGGCGGTATGACGGTGCGAGAAGCTGAAAAGCTGGTCAAATCCATTTTGAACCCTGTACCCAAGGCCAACCGTGTCGAACAAGCACAGTCTCGTGACGAAGAGCGTCTCACGCAAAGATTGACAGATATGTTGGGTGCTGAGGTAAAACTTAAGCACAAAAAAGACGGGCAGGGTAGTGTTGAGATCTTTTTTCACAGTCAAGACCAGTTAGCTGCTTTGATTAAACACATAGAAGCACAGGCTTAAGACAATACGCAAGCTAGTAGGACTGATTTATTAGTAACGACTATTTACGTATAAATCCATCTACGTAACAACTGTTTTTAAAAATATGGAAGAGAGCAAATATGTGGGAGTTAGTAAAGGCAGGCGGCTGGCTAATGACACCTATTGTCGTCTGCTCTATATTGGCATTGGTTATCATTATTGAGCGTAGTCATACATTGCAATTTAGCAAGACTGTGCCTAGCAGACTGCGTGAGCAGCTCATCACTCGCCTACGCGAAAATGGCGATATCGGCCGTACACAATTGATGAATGTCAAAGAGAAGACAGCGCTTGGTGATATTTTGGCAACGGGGCTGCTCTATCGTCAGTACGGCCTAGAGTCTATGACCATGCATATGCAAAATCGTGCTAGCGTACAAGTCCACCAGCTAGAAAAAAATATCAATATGTTGGGTACAATTGGTGCCATTGCGCCATTGCTTGGATTATTAGGTACGGTATTAGGTATTATTTCTTCATTCTTAGCGATTACTGATGGTGCGATGCAAGATCCAACAATGCTTGCTGCTGGTGTGTCACAAGCGCTAATTACCACGGCTGCTGGTATGATCGTCGCCATCCCAGCGCTTGTCGCGTATCGATACTTTCAGCGGCGTATCATCGACATCAATGCACAGTTCGAGACTCAAGCAGGGCTGATGATTCAAGAGCTATACGACTACCAATTGCTCGACAATACTTACGTAGCGGCACCTGCTAATAGTATGACCACTATTGATGAGCGTGTTACTGATCGATTAGATGTAGATAAAAGCAATATGGCGACAATATAATTGTCATAGTTTTGATCCTGAGTTTGATGCTCAAAGTACGTTCGTAATAGCAGGTAAGTAGAAGAGATTCATATGCGCTTTAGAAAACCGACTGTTGAGCCGCTTGAAATTAATCTGACGCCAATGATTGATTGCTTATTATTTTTAATCGTCTTTTTACTACTGGCTACTTCTTTTAATCATTTTAGTCGTTTAAATATTATCCTTCCTGAAGCAGAAGGTGTGGCGCAGACAGAGCAAAAAAATAGTATAGAAGTAGCTGTACAAGAAGATGGCAGTTATTTGGTGAATGGTATTACGCTTGCTAGTAGTAACGAGGCTGAACTGACCAGCATGTTGCAGCAAGAAGCAGGAAGCAATCGCGATATGCTATTTGTCATCGCAGCGGATGCCAACGCTACCCATCAATCTGTCGTACGGGTGATGGATGTTGCTGGTAAACTCGGATTTTTGAACCTAAATATCAGCACCGTTGTCCCACTTGGTCAAACTTTGCCGCAATAATATTTGCCGCATCATTACTATAAACTGTGTATCAAGCACAGCCCATTCATGTCATGACACCTACATTGAGGCTTTTATGAGCCAAGCTTATACACCTGACTCTACAAAACCTTCTGCTAAAAAACCTTCAGCAGCCCCGTCTAATCCGCCAAAAAGTAAGACTTTACTGCGTCTACTAAGATATCTAAAGCCGTATTGGTGGGCTTTACTACTGACTGTTTTGGGCTTTGCTATCAACGCAGGAACTGAGATTTGGATTGCCAAGCTGTTGCAATACATTACTGATGCCATTAACCAAAGTGATCGAAGCAAACAGGCGTTATTTCCATTACTCATCATTGCGCTATTTTTCGTACGCGGTTTGGGCAGTTTTTTGGGTAACTATTACTCGGCTTTGGTCTCACGTAATTTGGTTTATGAGCTGCGGGTCGAGGTTTTTAATAAACTACTGCGATTGCCAAGTTCATTCTATTTGGCCAATCCTGCTGGTACGATCTCATCCAAGTTGATATTTGATGTTGAGCAAGTCACGGCAGCCAGTACAGACTCAATGAAGACCTTGCTGCGTGATGGTTTGACGGTTGTGGCATTGATAGGGTTTTTGCTTTATAGCAACTGGCGCTTGACTCTAATCCTATTTGTCGTATTGCCACCAATACTATGGCTCATTCGCATTGCCTCCAAGCGTTATCTTAAGCTCTCTAAAGGTATCCAAAAAACGATGGGTAGTGTCAGTCATATTACCAATGAGGTCATCAGTGGCTATCAGGTGGTAAAGAATTATGGCGGACAAGCATATGAAGCCGAGCGCTTTGATAAGACTTCAAAAAAGAACTTACGCCAAGGCATGAAGGTGGTCGTCACCAATAGTATCAATACTCCAGCAGTACAGCTGCTGATGGCGATAGCAATGTCGGTGGTGGTATGGCTTGCATTGAGACCGTCAGTTATTAGCGGTATTTCAGCAGGTGAGTTTATCTCTTATATTGCGGCAGCTGGTCTGCTCAGTAAGCCCGTCCGTTCATTGACTGATATCAATCAAAAATTGCAAAAAGGCATTGCTGCTGGTGAGTCGATTTTTGCATTACTTGATGAGCCAGAAGAGGAAGATACAGGCACTATCAGCAAGGCGTTATCTGGTCAGATGTCTTTGGATAATATCAGTTTGGTATATCCAGATTCGACAGTTGCTCTACGTGATTTTACGTTAAATATAAAAGCAGGCGAGACGGTTGCATTGGTAGGACGAAGCGGAGCAGGCAAGTCCTCCTTAGTGAATCTTTTAACGCGTACTCTGGAGACATCTTCTGGGCAAATTACTTTAGACAATATACCAATTGAAGACATCAAATTAGAAAGTCTGCGTGCGCAAATTGCCATGGTGAATCAGCAAGTCGTACTATTTAATACGACAGTATTTAATAACATTGCTTATGGGGGATTGGCTAATAAGAGCCAAGCTGAAGTCGAGGAGGCTGCAAAAGCGGCTTTCGCGCATGACTTTATCATGAAAATGCCAAACGGCTATCAAAGCGAGATTGGGGCCGAAGGGCTTCAGCTGTCTGGCGGACAGCGTCAACGACTATCTATTGCTCGCGCGTTGTTAAAAGATGCTCCGATTCTGATTTTGGATGAAGCCACCAGTGCGCTTGATAATGAGTCAGAGTATTATATTCAGCAAGCGCTCGATAACGTCATGAAAAACCGTACGACGCTAGTGATTGCGCACCGCTTAACGACTATTGAATCTGCGGATCGTATTGCTGTGATGGATGGTGGTCAGATAGTTGAGCTTGGTACCCATAATGAGCTGATGCAGCTGCAAGGTCATTATGCGCAAATGTATGCTCGAGACTTTGAGTAGAATAGATTTATTTGATAAAGCGTCAACGCCTAAGCAGCGAATCGATAGGATACATGGCAATTATTCATGAGTATTGAAACGATAATTACTAATGCATGGCAACGTAAGGCCGCTTGGTTATGGCTGTTGCTACCTATTAGCTGGCTTTATGGATTGATCACCTTGCTTCGTCGTCACGCTTATAAGGTTGGGCTGCTATCAAGTTATCGCGCACCTATACCCGTCATGGTCATTGGTAATATCAGTGTGGGTGGTAGCGGCAAAACACCGTTAATTATCGCCTTGGTCAATCACTTGCAAAAACGAGGCATAAAAGTCGGGGTTATCAGTCGAGGTTATGGTGGTGATACGAGCCAAATGCCAGCATTGGTCAATGCCACCAGTTTGCCTAACGTAGTAGGCGACGAGCCATGTTTGATTGTTCATATGACAAGCGTTGCCATGGCGGTATGCCCCAATCGTCAGCAAGCGATTACTGCCTTGTTGGATGCTGAACCTGATCTGCAATTAATTATCGCTGACGACGGTTTGCAACATTATGCGCTCAAGCGGGATATAGAGTGGATTGTGGTAGATGCCGTGCGAGGGTTTGGTAATGAGCAATTATTGCCAACCGGATTTTTGCGTGAGCCAATGTCACGACTAGAAGGTGCTCATGTGATTTATCATGAAAAACCAAATACAGACTCGGCTAAAAGTAGTGAGGCACAGAATTCTGAGCGTTTGACCATGCGTTTGCAAGCTGATGAATTGCAACATCTATGGAGTCCTCAATCACCTATTAAGCAAATAGATAATGTCGTTTCTGCCAGCAATAGTAGAGTACACGCAGTCAGTGGTATCGGCTATCCACAGCGTTTTTTTGATACGTTGGAGTCTCTTGGTTTTGACGTGATAGGGCATCCTTATCCTGATCACTATGACTTTAGCTTGGCTGAGCTTTTACAATACAGCGATTATCCTATCGTCGTTACCAGTAAAGATGCGGTAAAAATAAAAGCATTGTTGTCAGACTATACGGCGGAACAAGCATCAAGTGATGAGTATGCACAGCTCGTTAGCAGGTTGTGGGTTTTGCCTGTGACGGCCGTATTATCCGATAACTGTTATGATCATCTAAACCAGCAATTAAAAGCTTTGGGTATTGAGGCTGACTCTGATGTTGGTACAAAAACGCCATCATAGATAATAGTCAATACGTCAAACTGACACAATTTTTAGGAATAAACCATGTCGCTTGTCACCATACCTGCCAAAACCCATATTGTGATTCCTGCACGCTTTAAGAGCACACGGTTACCCGGTAAGCCATTATTGAGCATTCATGGCAAACCGATGATACTTTGGGTGGCTGAAAAGGCAAAAACAGCAACCTTCGCTGACGATATGTGTATTGCGACTGATGATGAGCAAATTGCAAAGGTCTGTATCGATGCCGGTTTTGATGTCGTGATGACAAGTAGCGAGCATGCTTCAGGCACTGACCGCTTGGCGGAAGTGGCTGCCATCAAAGGCTGGACTGATCATGATATTGTGGTCAATATGCAAGGTGATGAGCCTCTCGTACCGCCCTTACTGCTTGAACAGGTGCAGGCGCTTTTGGTGGCGGATGAGGCCAGCGTCATGGCGACACTCTGTGAGCCTATCGATGATTATGATACGTTCCAGCGACCTTCTGTGGTAAAAGTGGTCAGTCAATATACGAACAATCTACAGCGCGCGCTTTATTTTAGTCGAGCACCAATCCCTTGTGATCGTGATGTCGTATTGGCGGATGACACTCAAAGACAGCCACCAAAAAATGCGTATCGTCATTTGGGTTTATACGCCTATCGCGTTAGTCTATTACAGCAGTTTGTGCATTGGCCACAGACGCCACTTGAGCTACTCGAGAGTCTGGAGCAGCTACGGGTATTAGAAAACGGTAAGCTTATCGCCATTGCAGAAGCTGCTTGTCAGCTGCCGGCTGGTGTCGATACCCAAGAAGATCTAGACCGTTTAAATGCCATGAGCTTAGCTGATTTTAAAAACCCTGCTAAATAATGGTTTGAGCAAGCGCTCGCACATTATCCAGAGTATCGTTAGCGTGCCGCATCCTAAATATCTAAAAACGTGATAGAGCCATTGTTATGAATGATATGACAGCAAACGTAGGCGCGCAAGAGCGTTCAGACAGTATCTATTTTGCGCCCTTGCTGCCGTGGCAGCAGATGTTGTGGTCACAATTGACGCAGCGAGTATTGACTCAGCAGTCCTTGCCGCATGCATTGCTCGCTGCTGGTATGCAGGGGATGGGTAAACGCGCCTTTGTATGGCGGTTGGTGGCTTGGCTGTTATGCCGCGAGCATGATACGAATCCACTAGGCGCGTGCGGCGCGTGTGAAAGTTGTCAGTGGCTTAAGTCAGGGACTCACCCAAGCTTACAAGTGCTGCCAATCGTGAGTATGCCAATCAATGCAGATAGCGACACCCTTCAAGAGAAACCAAGCAGCGCAAAAGATAAAAAAAGTGCCAAGACCACAAGCAACAGCGCGCTTAAAATCAAAGTGGATGACATTCGTGCCTTGCAACCTTTTATCTATCAAGGCGGGCAGGGAATGCGTATTTGTGTGTTGGATCACGCAGAGCAAATGACCGTCGCCGCTGCCAATGCGTTACTCAAAACATTAGAAGAGCCGCAAGCGCAAGTTCATCTATTTTTAATCAGTGATACGCCTGCTCAGCTACTTCCAACCATTAAGAGCCGTGTACAACAGCTGGCATTACAGACTATTGAGCCCGCTGTTGCTATCGATTATGTGACCCATGCGCTCGGTCACACCATCAATCGTGAAGCCGTTGGCAAAATGGCGATTGAGCAGCTTATACAGCTAGCGAACGGCGCACCACTCGCTGCGATAGCACTTGCACAGGCACCGTGGTATGGCAAGCGTTCCCTATGGCTGACCACATGGCAAGCGCTACGTAGTGGTAAACGTAGCAGCGT
The DNA here is from genome assembly GCF_001444505.1 of Psychrobacter piscatorii. Lineage (GTDB taxonomy): Bacteria > Pseudomonadota > Gammaproteobacteria > Pseudomonadales > Moraxellaceae > Psychrobacter > Psychrobacter piscatorii_B. Next base: position 15,984 of record NZ_LNDJ01000074.1, read on the forward strand.
AGCGGCAAGTGATTATTGGCAAAAACAGCTGAGTATTAAAGAGTTTATTCAACTGTCTGAACGGATGCTCCTAGACATAAAGCGCATCTGCCTAGGACTGAGTGAATTACAAACAGATATCAACCTATCAGAAGCATTAGCCTCTTATCAACCCACCGATAGCGGATTAGAGACATTCGCCACCAGCTTGCAGCAGACCAAAGTTGCTTTGCAACAAAATGTGCAAGAAAAATTTGCTTATGATAAGCTAATGCAAGAATTGGCCTGCTTGTAGGAGTGGTGACATAGCCTTTGTGAGCTATTGGAACTTATTGATATAAATCGCTTTTGTTTATATTCTCACAATCATTTATAAAAATATATTTGACCCAATTGATAAAGGAAGCTGATTATGGCAATGCCAGGACGCGGCGGGATTTTAACCTGCCATATTGAGACTATCGAAACGTTGTATGCCAGCTATCTGTCTTTTGTGAACAATGGCGCTTTGTTTGTGCCCTCTGATCAGCCGCAGCAATTGGGTAATGAAGTTTTTATTGCTGTTACACTGCCTAACTCTAGTGAGCGTTTGCCCATGAATGGTAAGGTTGTTTGGATCAACTCCAAAACGCAGAGCGGTCGACCAGCAGGCTTTGCTGTGCAAATTGGTAGTGATATCGCAGGACAACGAATCAAGAACGAAGTTGAGCGTTTATTGGCTGGTAAAATAGATAGCCTGCAATCCACTTATACCATGTAGCCCATACCACTTAACCCAAAAACCTAGGCGTCTTTATCGATGGTCATCATGGCTATATTGTATGATTAATAAAAAAGCCTTATAACTGTATAAGGCTTTTTTTAGGATATATATCCGTGAGAGCTAGTAGCGCGGCGGTACGTACATATCATCAGGAATAGGCTCGCGGTAGTATTCGTCATCACGTTTGCGACTGGGCAATTCAACTTCCTCACGAGGTATCTCTTTATAAGGAATCTGGTCGAGCAGATGTGCAATACAGTTGAGCCTAGCGCGCTTCTTATTGTTGCCTTCAACCACCCACCATGGGGCCTCAGGGATATGAGTGCGCTCAAACATGGTCTCTTTTGCTTTGGTATAATCCTCCCAGCGCCTACGGGATTGTAAGTCCATCGGCGAGAGTTTCCACTGTTTTAGCGGATCGTATATTCGGCTCATAAAGCGTGCATGCTGCTCATCGTCAGTAATAGAAAACCAGTATTTCACCAAGCGAATGCCTGATCGCACAAGCATGCGTTCAAACTCTGGCACTGACTGGAAAAACTCCTCATATTGCGCATCAGTACAAAAGCCCATGACGCGCTCGACACCGCCGCGATTGTACCAACTACGATCAAACAAAACGATCTCACCTGCGGCTGGTAGATGCGCGACATAGCGCTGAAAATACCACTGGGTTTGCTCGCGTTCAGTAGGAGCAGGTAAGGCGGCAACACGGCACACGCGTGGATTTAGCCTTTGGGTAATACGTTTGATAGCGCCCCCTTTACCCGCAGAATCTCGCCCTTCAAAGATAACGACGATACGCTCACCATTTGCGACCACCCAGTCTTGCAGCTTGATAAGTTCTCGCTGCAATCGTACCAACTCATGGAAATAAGTACGCCGATCCAGTTTTTCTTGCTCACTCATCTCACGACCATTGAAGCGAAAGTCACGTGCATAGTCATCTATTTCGTTTTCTAGCTCTTCATCGTAGGTATCGATAAGGTCTTGATGCATTTTTCGACGCAGTTCATCATCAAGAATGTCTTTTTCGATACGTTCAGAAAGGATGGCTTGCTCCTGATTGTACCGATCCAAATCCTCTTTAGTGGTTAGAGACTGAAAATCACTGGTTGTAACGGGTTTTGTCATTACCAATTTTTCAGAGCCAAAAATGATTTGCCTCATTTTTCTTAATAGAAACTTTTTTTTAAGTAGAAATTCTGTCTTACCCATAAATATTACCTTTGTTTGGCGTGTCAGCTTTTTTAAGAGGTTACTATCTAGGTCGGTTCTATCATAGCAAAGTACAGACAATAAAAAATGCCCTTTAAATAGTTAAAGGGCATTTTTTATGGATAGATATATGCTGATTAAAATAATTAGTCAGCATGTATTTTTGATTCACAATTTATGAAGCTTATTTTTCTAAGATGCAAGTCACGCCTTGACCACCAGCGGCGCAGATAGAGATTAGCGCACGGCCTGAGCCTTTTTGGTCAAGTAGTTTTGCGGCGGTGGCTAGGATACGACCACCGGTTGCGGCAAATGGATGGCCTGCTGCTAGTGATGAGCCATTCACGTTTAGCTTGCTGCGATCGATCGAGCCTAGTGGCGCATCAAGACCTAGGCGCTCTTCACAGAATGTCTCATCTTCCCAAGCGGCGAGTGTCGATAGCACTTGTGAGGCAAACGCTTCATGAATCTCATAGAAATCAAAGTCCTGTAGCGTGAGGCCAGCGCGCTCAAGCATACGTGGTACCGCATAAGCGGGTGCCATGAGTAAGCCTTCGGTAGTACCAGATTTACCGATAAAGTCTACCGCCGCTGTCTCTTGGTGCACGATATAAGCCAGTGGTTTTAGACCATGCTCTTTTGCCCATTCATCAGTACCCAATAGGACACAAGATGCGCCATCAGTCAGTGGCGTTGAGTTGGCAGCAGTCATCGTTGGATTGGCGTTCTTTTTGCCAAATACTGGCTTTAGCTTACCCAGTTTCTCTAGCGTGGTGTCTGGACGTAAGTTGTTATCACGAGTCAGACCTTTGTATGGGGTGATCAAGTCATCAAAGAAACCTTCGTCATAAGCGCGTGCTAGGTTTTTGTGACTGTTAAAGGCAAGCTCGTCTTGAGCTTCACGAGTGATGTTCCACTCAAGTGCTGTAATCGCTTGATGCTCGCCCATCGATAGACCAGTACGCGGCTCGCCATTTTGCGGTGAGTCAATCAAGTCTTTTGGATTTAGACCCATCAATGCCTTTAGGCGTTGCTTGTTGTCTTTGGCGGCACCAAGCTTGATCAGTACTTTACGCAGACCATCACCAATAGCGATAGGCGCATCTGAGGTAGTATCTACGCCGCCTGTGATGGCTGAATCGATAACACCGAGTGCGATTTTGTTCGCAGAAGCAAAGGTCGCTTGTAGGCCAGTTCCGCACGCTTGTGAGATATCATAGGCTGGTGTATGTGGGTTCAGCGCTGTGTTCAATGTTGCTTCGCGAGTCAGGTTGATATCACGGCTTAGCTTCATAACGGCACCAGCGACCACTTCGCCGATGACTTCGTCTTGTAAGTTGTAGCGCTCAACCAAGCCGTCTAGAGCAGCAGTCAACATATCTGTATTGCTGACGTCAGCGTATGAGCCATTTGAGCGAGCAAATGGAATACGGTTACCACCTAAGATTGCCACACGATTCTGGTTTGTAACAGGTTTGGTTTTACTCGCTTTTTTAGTTGCAGTCGCTGGTTTTTTAGCTGCTGTGGTTTCTACTTTTTCATCATCTGGTTGTTTGCTAGTGGTATCTTTAGTCTCTGAGCTTTTGGTATCAGTGTCTTTAGCGTCAGATTTTTTAGTAGCTGGCGCTTCTTTTTTTGTGTTTTCAGCTTGTGTACTATCAGCCTTGGTATCGTTGGCCTTAGTATCAGCTTTAACGTCAGCAGTTTTAGCAGGTTCATTGTTTTCAGCAATTTCTTGTGGTTTTGCATCGCTGGCTTTAACAACAGTGCTTTCGACAACTGGACTATCAGGGTGGTTATTTTTATTACTCATAATATTATCCTTAAAAAGTATGGGCAGAAAAGTTGAAGGGTAAAAATAAAAAAAGTGGCAAAGTCATGTTAAGCAAAAATCAAATATTATCACTTATCACCTAGTATCGCTGTGTATGATAAGTCGTTTTGTGCTCGTTTAATGTATCTCTTTAGCAAACGATGTGTCGCTTGTATAAGTTCAATGACAGATTTAAGCGTACTGGTTAAGGCGCTGATAGACTGACGAGTACCAACGAATATCAGATAGTAGCATTGCATAATGATATGTTTGATAATATATTGTTATCAATAATTATGTTTGCCATAACTTATACGTCAGATTTTAACATGTTATGATGGTCAGCAAGTGGGTAAAAAGTCGTCAGCTTGTATACTGACTTGTTTACAGATTGTTGTAGACATTGTCTGTTTTTGGACATGTTTCTAATGGCAGTGTATAGTTAGGCTCGTTTTAAGATGATTTACCAAATATCAATAATTACAATGTTGATGAGTCTATATAATAGGCGTATTACATTTAGTGTTTACTATTATTTAAACCATTCATTATTTATAGGGAATATATTATGTCAGACCGTTATGGTGATTTTGTTCAATCTTCTATTGGTAAAAAAGTCGCAAAGAATTTAGGTTTGCCCATGCCAGCGACGCTTGATCGTTTTGAAAGCGGTGAGCGTTTGGTTCGTGGCAGTGTACTAGTTGGCCGTGCTAATGGCGAGGACAAAAGCATTAGTGAATCTGTTGCACGTATTTTGTTAGATGTGCATGCTGATGTATATGTAAACAGCAGTGATGATGTTAAAGACGCCCTTGCTGATGCAGGCGTTGAAGCAAAAGCCAATACAGGTGGTGACGATCAGTTCAAAGTGTTGCTTTTTGATGCAAGTAATATCAGCAATGCAGATCAGCTAAAAGAAGTGTACGAGTTTTTTCATAGCGTTGCGCGCCGCGTAGAAAAGTCAGGCCGTGTGATCGTTATTGGTCGTACGCCAGAGGACATCACTGATATCGAAACTGCCATGGCACAACGGGCACTTGAGGGCTTTGTAAAATCAGTAGGCAAAGAGTTCAAGCGCGGCATTACAGCTCAGCTTATCTATGTAGAAACAGGCGCTGAGCAAAACCTAGACTCGACCTTGCGCTTTTTCACTTCAGCACGTTCAGCTTATGTCTCAGGACAAGTGGTACGCGTGAGCAAGGGCGACTCAGTTGATGTCGATTGGAATCAGCCTCTAGGCGGTAAAACGATGCTAGTGACAGGCGCAAGTCGCGGTATTGGCGAAGCAATTGCTCGCGTATTAGCTCGCGAGGGCGCGCATGTAATCTGTCTTGACGTACCGCAGCAGCAAGCTGACCTACAAAAAGTTGCCAGTGAAATCAGTGGCTCTGTATTGACAGTAGACATCACTAGCGATGACGCTGGCGCAGAAATCGCAGATGCGGCGCAAAAGCGTGGTGGTCTGGATTCAGTCATTCATAATGCTGGCGTGACACGTGATAAGACCTTGGCCAGAATGGATGAGAAAAAGTGGGACATGGTCATCGATATCAACTTGGGTAGTATTGCTAAACTGAATCGCTACTTGCTCGATAATGACGTGCTAAAAGAAAACGCCCGTATCGTTTGTGTGTCATCTATTTCAGGTATCGCTGGTAACATGGGTCAGACCAATTATGCCACTTCTAAAGCGGGTGTTATTGGCTTGGTTAATGCGACTGCTAAGCAGTTAGAAGACAACGCAAAAGGCATGACCATCAATGCAGTAGCACCAGGGTTTATCGAAACACAAATGACGGAAGCGATTCCGTTTGCTATTCGCGAAGCTGGTCGTCGTATGAATTCAATGAGCCAAGGCGGTTTACCAGTTGACGTGGCTGAGACCATTGCATGGTTGGCTTCACCTGCTTCGGGTGGCCTAAATGGCAACACAGTTCGTGTTTGTGGTCAAAGCTTACTTGGCGCATAATACTGATTTGTTGGTGAGACTATGTGGCAAATGAGGAGAAGGTAGCGTGATGGTATTATCCCTTGTTTTTGATTTGCCTCACATATGCTTACGAAATATTTGCTGATAAATTGTAATAAAGCTGCCCACGGGTGGCTTTTTTATGATAAAAACACAAGAGCCATCAGCCAAACTATTTTTTGCTATTAAAGATACTTGCAAAATTGATTGAATATAGTACTCATTGATAATAGGTATCAGTCAATGACTGCTTAATGTCTTTAGATACGTTAAAAATCTTGTTCAAGCCACATTTAGGATTTACTTATGTCAGACACCCATTATGACGCGTTGCCAAAAGCGCACACTACCTATGCCAATATCGTCAAAAGCTTACTACCTATTGGTAACAGTGGCAAAGTCAGTAAAGATCAATTGCCACAGGCCACCTATTACGTCGATGATTTGCATATCGATCATGATAATCTAAACGACTATCGTAAAATTTGTGGCTTTGCTGATAACGGTAAAGTACCCGCGACGTATTTTTCGGTACTATCACAAGCCCTACAGATGAATATGATGGTCAAAGAGCCATTTCCGTTTGCGATGTTGGGTCTGGTACACGTAGACAATAGCGTCACGCAGCATCGCCCTATCGGTGAGCGCGAAACGGTGTCCATGTCGGTCACTTTTGATAATTTGCGTGACCATGCTCAAGGTCAGCAATTTGACTTTGTCACCACGGTCAAAGCAGAGGACAAAGTAATTTGGGAAGGGACGTCAACTTACCTATCACGTAGCAAAAAAACGGCCAGCAGCAAAGATAAAAAAAGCACACCGCGTCCAGTTGCTGTGAAGCCAGAAGTAGGTAAAAAAGACGTACACAGTATTTTTGAAGTGCCAGAAGATATTGGTCGCCGTTATGCTTTTGTTTCAGGTGACTTTAACCTGATTCATTTGCACCCACTATCAGCGCGCGCGTTTGGCTTCCCTAAAGCGATTGCACACGGCATGTGGTCAAAAGCTAAGTGTCTTGCTCTAATGGATGAGCTACCTGATGCTTATACCGTTGATGTTTCTTTCAAGTTACCGATCTTTTTGCCAGCAGAAGTAGAGCTTATTGCGCAGCCAATCGCTCAGCTTGAAAGTGTCGGCGATACCTGTGATTTTGGCTTATATAGCTCCAAAAACAGTAAGCCACATTTGGCGGGTGTCGTGACGTTAAATAGCAAGTAGCAAGCATTGCACGACGTATTCAAACCTATATCTTAATAGCCATATTTAACCAACACGTTTATCATTATGACTGCACAAAACATGAATTCACAAAATAGCGCGACAAGTACGGATCAAGCTGACAGATCAATGACTATTGATACAGTAGCTGCTAATGACAACGCTGTCACTGATATCTCAAGTGATGACCATAGCGATTCTGACAATGGTGTTGATTTGTCCGCTGTCTTTGAGCCTTATTTTCGTCCGGATGCCAATACTATTGTGTGCGGCGCGTTAAATGAGGAAAAAGTCGCCGCTCTAGCAAAAGCTGGCGTTGAGTTGGTGATTAATTTGCAGTCAGAGGATGAGTTGAGTTTTAATGAATCAGCTGCCGTTGAGCGTGCAGGAATGAGCTATGAGCACCTGCCTATTAATGGCGCTGAAGAGCTAAAGCAGCTTAAGATATTGGCGTTTGATAATATATTGCGTCAGTATCATGGTAAAAAGATGGCCATGCACTGTGGTTCAGGCAACAGGGTAGGGGCTGCCATTGCACTACGCGCAGGCTGGTTGCGTGGTCGCAAGATGGATACTGCTATGGAGCGTGGACGTAGTCACGGCTTGACCAAGCTTGAACAAGAAGTCCATAATCGCTTGCTAGTACCGCGCTAAATTATCATAATAATTGAAGCATAAAAAGGCGACCGATAGGTGGCCTTTTTTATTGGTTATCAATGCATTTATACTGATCTCCAATATCTCTATAACGCATGTACCCAACTGATTTTAATACGAGGTCAGTTCACAATACTGGAGCAAGGTAGCAATGATGGACGACAACAAGCAAAATAATGATAAAAATATCGATACATCTATGAGCATAGATTTACAACGCCGCTTACAGCATTTATTGACAGACTTACAGCTAGATGACGCGCCAGCTGGTGGTGCTGTGGTTGTGTATCAGGCAGGCGAGTGTATTGCACAGGCAAGTACAGGTATGGCGCGTTTGGATGCATCATGGCAGTCTGATACGCTTGCCATCAATTTTTCTACCGGTAAAGGCATCTTAGCGACGCTACTGCATGTATTGGTTTCGCAGCAGCTGCTTGGTTATGATGTGCCTATTGCTCACTATTGGCCAGAGTTTGCCGCATCAGGTAAAGACAAAATTACCTTGCGACAGGTGATGTCACATCAGGCGGATTTGTTTTCGATCACCAGTATCGATGTCGATAGTGACACGATGCTCGATTGGCGCGTTATGCTGAATCATATTGAAGGAATGCCTATCACAGCACCTGAGGACGCCGCTGCATATGACAGCGCTTATAGCGCGTTGGTCTATGGTTGGGTACTTGGCGGTGTGATAGAAGCCGTAACGCATATGTCATTAGCCGAAGCTTTACGTCAGTATCTAACCGAGCCTTTAGGTATTGCAGACAGTTGCTATTTTGGTGTACCAGATAGCAAAGTAGATCGAGTAGCAAAGCTTGCCAAAGACTTTGAGTCATCAAATGAGGATAGCGTACCACTGCGTAACAAGCGCCAAAAACCAACCTTAAAATCCGACTCACCATGCACCTTACGTACTTATGCAAGTCTGCCTAGCTATCATTGCTGGCAACAGAAAATGCTCGATGATGAGCATACAGCTGAAACGCAAAGTAGCCTTAACGACGATCTAGACAACAAAAATATTGATAACATACAACCTGCATTAAATACTGCGCGTATTAATAGTTTATATTTCAATACCAGTCAGCTCAATCTGAAAAACTATAAATCAGCGCTCATTCCTGCCGGAAAACAAGCACTTGATTATTACAATCGCAAGACACTACAGGCAATCATCCCCGCTGCTAATGGCGTCGCCTCAGCGGATGCGCTAGCCACTATCTATGCCATGTTGGCCAATGGTGGGGTTTGGCAAGGGCAGACGCTGATTGATAGTGCTACGTTTAAGCAGCTCTCCGCAATACAAGTCACAGGCCTAGATGCCGTCATGCCAGCGCCTATGCAGTGGCGACTGGGCTACCACAGATTATTCAGTATATGCAGTGGTAACGACACTATCGATAATAGCATTGATCCAGCACTATCAGGGTTTGGGCACATGGGATATAACGGCTCAGTCGCTTGGTGTGACCCTACGCGTCAACTGTCATTTGCCTTTATCCATAATTTTGATACCACCATGCTCAATGATATCCGTCAGTTTGCATTGACAGAAGTGGTTTTGAGCTGGGTTGATGAAGTACGCTGATAAAGGCAGTTCTATAAATGAATCCACTTTATCAATGATAATAGCAGCATGAATGATTAATGATGCTCTTTTGGTGTCATTTTAAGTAGTCTTGTTGCGCTCAGACCATGGATGAAGATGGAGGTCAGAATCACAATCGAGCAGACAATCCAGAGTTTGAGTGCATCATCCTCAGCAAAGAAATCTGTGTTGAGCGCATAAGACAGATAGTACAAAGTACCAATACCGCGTATACCTAGTGCTGAAATTGCGTATTTTTCAGTACGGGGTAAATGAAGTCCTGATAACGCGATAAATCCGCCAATTGGGCGTATGAGTAGTAGGAAAGTAAAACTGACGACATACACACGCCATGTTAACTCAACACCAGCTTGCAAACCTTGACCCAAGAACATACCAAAAACAACCAGTACTAACGACATCAACAAACCTTCTGATTGCTCAGCAAAATCGTGTAGTTTTTGATGGTAGGAGTGCTCACATTCTGAACGCCTAAATGCAAATGCAGCGACGAAGACAGCGATAAAACCATAGCTGTGCACATACTCTGCGACACCATATGCCACCAAAGTCAGAGCAATAACTACATATCCTTGCGATATCGTGGTCTCACGGGTGTGTTTAGAAAATACTACTTTGGCCATCGCCTTACCAACCAGCACACCAACCAATACCCCTGCGCCAATCTTCCACAAAACATCATGGGTGAACCATGACCACAGCATCTCACTGGTAAAAGCGTTTCCTTCACTAAAAGCTTCCGCAATTTTAATCGCCAAGTAAACAAAAGGAAAAGCCAATCCGTCGTTTAACCCTGCTTCTGAAGTCAACGTAAAGCGAGGTGTGTCTTCTCTTCCTGTATTAGGGGGGCCCACCTGAATGCTAGAAGCCAGAACAGGATCGGTAGGTGCTAATACCGCACCCAGCAAAATAGCAGCGCCAAGACTCAAGCCAAAGGCATAATAGCCTAACCCTGCCATCGCAAAAATACCGATGGGCATCGTAATGAGTAAGAGCCTAACCGTCGGTCGCCAGAGCTGCCAAGAGAAATCAGTATCAATTTTTATACCCGCACCAACCAATGAGACTAAAATGACAATTTCAGTCAGTTTTTCGATGATTATTCCATTATTGATAGGGTCCAAAAACGATAGAGACGTCCACCAGTAACCCATCATTAGACCGAAACTCACTTGTAGCATAGGCAATGATATCGAGGTGCGTTTAAAGATAACAGGAAACAATGCCCCTAACAAAAAGGCGATACCGCAGATTAATAAAAATAAATTGTAGTTTTCAATCATAAGGTTTTCGCACGTTGTTATATTTTAAGGATTGGTTTTGAGAGGTTGGCTTGCGATATTGATAATGGTTGGTATGGATGTTTAATATCTAGCCTGCAATATGACTTATCATAACGATAAAAAAGAATTATTATCGAAAGAAATAGTTATCAGAACGACAGATGCGTTGTTTTTTGGTGAAAAAAAAGCCTGCATGGCGCAGGCTTGATAGATTTTTATAAATAAGTTATGAAAACGAAGGGTTTAGATAGAGCTCTTAGCGCTCAACTTGGCTTACGTCGCGCACAGCGCCAGTGTCCGCACTGGTCGTCATTGCAGCATAAGCACGTAATGCCGGCGAGACATGACGATCACGACTGACGGGTTTCCATGCGTCGCGACCGCGTGCTTCCATAGCTTCTCGGCGTGCGGCTAAGTCTGCATCACTGACTTGTATGTTGATAGTACGATTTGGAATGTCGATGTGAATGCTATCGCCTTCTTCAACCAGACCAATGGCACCGCCTTCAGCAGCTTCTGGGCTAGCATGACCGATTGATAGACCGGATGTGCCACCAGAAAAACGACCATCAGTGAGTAGGGCGCATTCTTTACCCAAACCTTTTGACTTCAGATACGTCGTTGGATAGAGCATCTCTTGCATACCAGGGCCACCTTTAGGGCCCTCATAGCGGATGATGACCACATCGCCTGCAACGATTTTGTCGTCTAAAACTGCAGCAACCGCATCATCTTGTGATTCAAAAATACGTGCGCGACCGGTAAAGGTTAAGATACTCTCATCGACACCAGCGGTTTTGACCACGCAGCCACGCTCGGCAATATTGCCATACAGTACAGCCAATCCACCATCTGCAGAGTAGGCGTGTTCGGCACTACGGATACAACCTGACTCACGGTTGACGTCAAGGTTTGACCACTCTTTTGATTGTGAAAACGCCTCGGTGGTGCGAACGCCACCCGGTGCAGCAAGGAAGCGCGCGCGTGCCTCATGGTTATCATGATTCATGATGTCCCATTTATCAATCGCTTCTTTCATTGTCGTACTATGGATAGTCGGCACGTCAGTTTTCAACAATCCCGCACGATCAAGTTCAGCCAACAAGGCAAAGACACCGCCCGCACGATGCACGTCTTCCATATGGAATTTTTGTGAGGCAGGGGCTACTTTTGCTAGGCATGGCACACCGCGGCTTAGACGGTCAATATCAGCCATTTTAAAATCAATCTCAGCTTCATTGGCCGCAGCAAGTAGATGCAAGATGGTATTGGTTGAACCCCCCATGGCAATATCTAAGCTCATTGCGTTCTCAAAAGCGGCTTTGGTCGCGATTGAGCGTGGTAATACTGAATCATCATCTTGCTCGTAGCGACGTTTCGCAAGCGAGACAATAGTGCGTCCCGCTTCCAAAAACAGCTCACGGCGTAGTGAATGAGTAGCGAGTAGCGAGCCATTACCCGGTAGGGCCAAGCCTAACGCTTCGGTCAAGCAGTTCATCGAGTTGGCAGTGAACATCCCAGAGCACGAGCCGCAAGTCGGGCAAGCTGAGGCTTCGATAGTAGCCACATCCTCATCACTGATGCTGTCATCAGCTGCGTCCATCATTGCATCAACGAGGTCAAGCTTACGAACGGCACTGTTATCATTACTATCGGTATTGTGACTCTTACCGACGGTACTGGCTAGGATTTTGCCCGCTTCCATTGGGCCACCTGAAATAAATACCACAGGTATGTTAAGACGCATTGCCGCCATCAGCATACCGGGGGTGATTTTGTCACAGTTAGAAATACAAACTAGCGCATCTGCACAGTGGGCATTGACCATATACTCGACAGAATCAGCGATCAAATCACGGCTTGGTAGCGAGTACAACATACCGCTATGGCCCATCGCAATACCATCATCGACCGCAATGGTATTGAACTCTTTTGCAACGCCGCCTGCTTGCTCAATCTCGCGGGCGACCAGTTGGCCAAGATCTTTTAGATGTACATGACCGGGTACGAATTGGGTAAAAGAGTTAGCAATTGCAATGATTGGCTTGCCAAAGTCGCCGTCAGTCATGCCGGTGGCACGCCATAATGCGCGCGCGCCTGCCATATTACGACCGCCGGTAGAGGTTTTTGAGCGATAATCCATGTGATATTCCTTACAAATAGGCGGGGTTGTTAAAATCTGCACCCTCAGTTCTGATAAGGATAGTGTGCTTTTTATAGAGGGTGAGGACTAGTGAATAATACTAATTCGTTACCATACCATTAGATATGAATAATAAAAAATCATGTGCCAATAATAATGATGTTATAACCATAAAAGATGGGTAAAAATGGACTATTCAAGACGCGCTAAGATGGCTTTTTCAAACCAAGGTAACTCAGCTTTGTCTACTTCTAATTTGGTAATAGTTGCCAATGCATGAGTCGCCAGTAGTTGTTGATAGTCACCACTTGCCTCAATCGTCAATAGCGATTCGGCAGGTAGCTCTTGCGTATTAGGGTTTTGCTCGTCAATACTGATTAATGTCTGCTTGTTATTCTTATAAAGGACGTCTACACGACCAAAAAACTGCCAGTCTTCAAAAGCGGCAATAATAGCGTCGGCGGCATCCTTAGTATAGATTTGCTGCGTCTTTTTGCCCGTATTGGTCCAATGCAGACGAACGGCTAACTGCAATGCCTCACTAAATACCACCAATGAGCCCATAATTTTTACATGCCAAGGACTGGTCAGCAGCTCCTCGTCAATGCCAATTAATTGAGCCGCTTCACGAGCGGACATAGGTGTATTGAATTGAAGCAGTAATTCAGGTGTAAGCGGATGCGACCGCTTGACGGCATCGTCTAAGCTATCATAATGATATAGAAAAGGTAGTGGCAAATCTTGCGTGACGGTCTTTTTGATGATTTTACAGTTGTGTATCTGCCAGCTAATCGCCTTGTCAGTCAAAGCTTCTGCTAAGATGATAGCGTTTGGATCGATAGTTTGAGTACTGCTTTCACTCTCAATATCAGAGTGTTCTTCCTTATTATCAAGGGTTATAGCAGCATTATCCATATCTGTTTGAGTTGGCAAAGTAGACGAATCCATAAACATAGCGTTATTAAAGTAGAGGGTTAATATAACATTTTAAGGGCATGGCCCGCCAATAAATTAGTGGGATAAGCTAGGGAGTGTACAGCTTGATTTTATCAACGACGGAAATGATAGCAACTTGTACTAAACTTATATTTCGTCCACTATATGACAAGCGCTCTAAACCATTTTAAAAGCTGTTAAGCATCCAACAATCAAATAATCAAAGGAAAAAATAATGACTGAAGTAAATCAAAAGACTGCTTATGATGACAATAATATTTTTGCCAAAATGTTAGATGGTGATATTCCTTGTCATAAAGTCTATGAAGACGACAAAACCCTTGCTTTTATGGATATCATGCCGCAAGCCGAAGGTCATGTATTGGTGATACCTAAGCAAAAAGCGGTAGATTTGGTAGATCTTGAGCCAGAGTATGCCGCTGCTGTCCTGATGACTTCTAAAAAGGTTGTGCAAGCACAGCGTCAAGTGTTTGAGCGTGAAGGCGTTATTCAGATGCAGTTGAATGGCTCACAAGCCGGTCAAACGGTTTTTCATTATCATGTGCATTTGATTCCATCGAGTATTCATGAGTTAGGACGTCATGCAGTAACGCAGGCGGATCAAGGTGAGCTTGCAGATATTGCTCGGCGACTTGCTACAGCTATTAGTGCTGCCTGATATCGAGGCATAAATTGCTAGGATGATAGGTATATAAGATTGAAGGGCAACTAACAAGTTGCCTTTTTTATTGCCTAGTAATCATTGTGTAATAAACGTTAAGTTATTGTTGTAAACACGCGTTTATCTTGGGATTTGGCTAAAGTTTATGTTACATAGTATTCCCATCTATACAGAATGCGTCGGTATTATTGCTAACGTGCTGTTTTAATATTGATGACATCTATTGTTTGTAGATTGATATCTACTATGTTGATGAGTATCAGGGATATGATTCTTTATCACTTATTTTTACGGATTTGAGGATACCACTGCTTATGAGTAACGGTTCACGCTCTACCATTTTATTGCCGGTTTTTATACCTGCAGCGGTCATTATGCTGCTGCTAGTCATCGGTACCGCGATCGATCCTGAGGCAGCGGGTGCTCTGTTCAGTGATGTGCTTAGTTTTACGACTGAGACATTCGGCTGGTTTTATATGCTGGCAGTGGCCCTGTTTTTGATGTTCATTATCGTACTGGCGTTTTCGTCTTATGGCAGTATCAAGCTGGGTCCTGATCATGCTGAGGCGGAGTACGGATTCCTTGAATGGTTTGCCATGCTATTTTCGGCAGGCTACGGGATTGCGCTACTGTTTTATGGAGTAGCGGAACCAGTGATGCATTTTTCTAGTCCGCCAATGTCGGATCCTCAGACCATTGCGGCGGCAAAAGAGGCGATGCAAATTGCGTATTTCCATTGGGGTTTTCATATTTGGGCGATTTATGGTGTTGTTGGTTTATCACTGGCGTATTTTGCGTTTCGTCATGGTCTACCATTATCAATACGCTCGACACTGTATCCGATTATTGGTGACAGGATTCATGGCCCTATCGGTCATACGGTCGATGTGTTTGCGATATTGGGTACGATGTTCGGTATTGCTACCAGTCTTGGCCTGTCAGTGTCGCAGATTAATGCAGGTCTAAACTACTTGTTACCTGATATTATCCCCGTGAATACGTCCGTACAGGTGATTGCCATTGCATTAGTGACATCAGCAGCACTGGTGTCCGTATTGGCAGGGATGGACAAAGGGGTAAAACGCTTGTCTATTCTAAATATGGTATTGGCAACTGCGCTGATGGTGTTTGTATTTGTAGTAGGGCCGACGATCTTTATCCTAAATGCCTTTATGGAAAATACGGGTAGTTATTTGGGTAATATCGTTGAGCGTACCTTTAGCTTACAAGCGTACGAGAATAGCGATTGGATCGGTAGCTGGACCTTGTTTATCTTTGCATGGACGATTGCATGGGCGCCTTTTGTCGGTCTGTTTATTGCCAAGATTAGCCGTGGTCGTACCATCCGGGAGTTTGTACTCGGTGTGATGTTGGTGCCAACGTTCTTTACGTTCTTTTGGTTTTCGGTGTTTGGTGATACTGCCCTACATATGATTATGGTCGATGGCTATAACTCACTCATCAGCGAGGTACAAAACAACCAAGCGATTGCTTTATTTAAATTATTAGAGCGGTTACCGTTTACCGAATTTGTGTCGTCATTGACTATTTTGTTGATTATTACGTTTTTTGTGACGTCATCGGATTCTGGCTCATTGGTGATCGATTCGCTAGCGGCTGGCGGGCGTAGTGATACGCCATGGTGGCAGCGCAGCTTTTGGGTAGTGACTGAAGGGGCGGTTGCCGCGGTGCTTTTGATTGCAGGCGGTCTCACAGCGCTGCAAACGGCAGCAATCGTTAGTGCACTACCATTTGCGATTATCATTCTGATCTCCATGTTCGGTATGTGGCGCGCATTGCGTATCGAGGGACATCGTAATCAAAGCCTCGATCAAAATAACAAACTACCGCCGCACTTGCTTAAACCGTCTGCATGGCGTGAGCGTATTGATTATATGACCGACAAGCCCACACGTGAAAAGGTCTTGAACTACATCAAAGAAGTGGTGATGCCCTCGATGATGGAAGTGTCGTCTAAATTTGCAGAAACAGGTTGGACGACTGAGGTCAATTATGACGCGGTCAATAACCGTGCCGTGCTTGAGTTGCAACGTGGTGACGATGTCGAGTTTTGGTATGAAGTGCGCTTGTCTGAACATGAAGCGCCTGATTATTATACTGAAAGCAGCGCCGACACCTTGCCGCAAGAACACCATCACCGTGCTGAGGTGTATCTACGTCGTGGTGGTCAGACCTATGACTTATACGGCTACAAATCTGAATCAGTGATCAATGACATTATCGATCAGTTTGAGAAGTATTTACATTTCCTTAATGTATCGCCTGATAGCCTACCGTGGCGTATGCAAGCGCATGATGATGACATCACGCTAGAGCAGGGCAGTGTGCTTGATAAATAATGCATGGCATGTATCAAAAATGAGTAATGCTTATGCAAGCTATTCACGTTAATCGCTTGCAATAAATGTAAGAATCCTTAGAATAACGGCTTGTTTTCCTTACAAATCAAGCCGTTTTTTTATGTCTATTGATTCTCCTGTGTTACCTTCATCCTCGACTTTGTCCGACCATCCATTGTTGCAGCCATTGAACATAGGTGGTCTGACGATTGAAAACCGTTTGATGGTCGCACCGATGGCGGGCGTGACGGACAATCCTTTTCGCCGATTGTGCAAATCATTTGGCGCAGGTCATGCGGTCAGCGAGATGATCATCGCTGATACGGCACTTTATGCACGCAAAAAATCCCTATATCGTGCCAATTTCGACAATGAGATTGCGCCTATTTCTGCACAGATAGCAGGCGCAGAGCCAGACAAATTGGCTGAAGCGGCTCGTTATCAAATCGATAATGGCGCGCAGATTATCGATATCAATATGGGCTGTCCGGCCAAAAAAGTCTGCCGTAAGCTGGCAGGCTCAGCGCTGCTGCAAGATGAGGATCTAGTAGCAAGATTGCTTGATGCTGCAGTCAATGCCGTTGATGCGCCTGTCACACTAAAGACACGATTGGGGTTTGAAAACGGTCGTGAAAACATTCTACGAGTCGCCAAGCGGGCAGAGCAAGCAGGTATTGCCGCGATTGCGATTCATGGGCGTACGCGCGAGGATATGTATACGGGCGAGGCGCGTTATGAGTTAATACGCGAAGTCAAAGACAGCATTAGCATTCCTGTCATTGCGAATGGCGATATCGATAGCGCGCAAAAAGCGCAGCATGTCTATGAGCTGACAGGATGCGATGCAGTGATGATTGGACGAGCCGCACAAGGTCAGCCGTGGATATTTCGTGATATTGAGCATTTTTTGCGCACAGGTGACGTGCTTGATGCCCCAAGTGTGAGCGAGATTAAGGAAGTTGTACTGGCGCATTTGCAAGAGCTGTATGACTTTTACGGCGAGTACTCCGGCTGCCGTATCGCCCGCAAGCATATTGCGTGGTATACGACAGGCATCCCCAACTCCAACGCCTTCCGTCAAGCGATGTATGGCGAGGAGAGTACAGCAGGGCAGTTCCGCGTGGTTGAGCGTTTTTTGCAGACGCATGAGTAGTAATGATCTGTACAGTTTCATCACGCTTATCATAAGCATAAATCACTGATACGTCTTTTAATCCTGTTGATTCAAGCTATATTTTATCAACAGGTGTGGCTTCATTAAAAGGCATAGCATCAGGGTTTTTCTCAGATGTTGGCTTTTCTTTTTGCCAAGGGAATCAGCCTTCTAGCTCAACTTGTAGTGATAAACTCAAAAACGTACGAATAAGCACGAGAATACCCAATACTGAGACGCTGCGTAATGTCGGCTCTGTTGCCATAATGTCTGCGGCAATCAGTACCTCAAGTCCCAAAAGAATGGATTTGCCAACGGTCTGCCTGCTCTCTACATAGGTATTATGGTTCAGGCCGCCCGATATCCGAAATGCTTTATAAAAAGCAAAGAGAGTCCAAAGAACATAATCAAGACACCAATGACTTCGACTATCTTGGCAATCAAGTCAATATAGTGGGTTAGGTTTCCGATCAAAATAACGTCTCCTCTGTATCAGTCAGCAAAAAGTATGGCGCTAAATATCGTCACTATTATATGATGATATATCACTATAAACCTCTAAAACCGTCAAGTTAACTATCAGCTATTGGTGTTTTGTTCACTGTATGCGATATTTTTTTGCTATGCTGTAAACGAATATTCATTGGCATAGGACAGACAAAAAGGACTTTTTATGGCTAATCCCTCAAAAAAAGCAATAACAAAAGCAGTAAAAGGCAAGAATATTATCATTACGGGTGCATCAAGTGGTATTGGCGAGCGTACGGCTTTTTTATTAAGTGAGTGCGGGGCGCATGTTATTTTGTTGGCGCGTACTAAAGACAAACTAAAAACCGTCAAAGAAAATATTGAAATATTGGGTGGCAGGGCCAGTTATTATCCATGTGACCTCACCAATATGGATGAGATTGAAAAAATCAGCGAACAAATTCTTGCTGATTTTAAACATGTGGATGTATTGGTCAATAATGCTGGTCGTTCGATTCGCCGTTCGGTACATGAGTCGGTCAACCGTTTTCATGACTTTGAGCGCACCATGGAGATCAATTATTTTGGCGCGGTCAAAATTATTCTTGGTTTCTTGCCGACGATGATTAACCGCCAAACGGGTCAAGTTGTCAATATCTCTTCGATTGGGGTATTGGCCAACAGCCCTCGTTTTGCTGCGTATGTGGCGTCAAAATCTGCGTTAGATGCGTTTAGTCGTTGCTTAGCCGCGGAAGTCAAAGGCGATAATATCAAGGTCACCAATATCTTTATGCCCTTGGTACGTACTCCTATGATCGCCCCAACCAAGCTATACCGTTATATGCCAGCTTTGATGCCTGATGAAGCTGCGCTCATGGTCGCAAAAGCCATTGTCCATAAGCCAAACAGTATCGCCAGTAATATGGGCAAATTCGCCTCAGCCACTTATTCGTTGGTGCCAGCATTTAACGTTGGTATTCAATCAATTGGTTATCGTATCTTCCCAAGTTCGACAGCGGCGCAAACGACTGATAGCAAGCCTAACTTTGCTCAGCGTGCCTTTGCCAGAATTCTCCCTGGTGAGCATCACTAAGATAGGTTTACTCTCAATTATTACGAAAACAAAAAAAGGATATGATGGTATCCTTTTTTAATGCTCTATCTATTTGTATTAATGTTCCTATAATATAAATAGGTAAGGCGTTAGTAGCCTTTTATTCTTAGCAATTTGCTTCGGTTAAAGTTTATTTGCCATAATCCACCTTTATGCGCAGAATGGGCGGTACCCTAGTGAGGACTTGAATGTTTGGCTGTAAACTATACACACTGGTTAATTAGGATATCAAAATATTGGGAATGTACTTCTGAGTGTACAAAACGTTAGATTCTCAAGCTTAAGATCAGCTATCACCAATAATCCTGCTCTGCTTTATTAAGCCATTCGTTAAAGTTTTCACAAATCATATGGAAAGGTAAGTCACTAAGGTCAACCACAATTATCTTTGGGTCACCTGAGTGATCATCTCCATCGAAGTATGCCGCCCAATCACCATTTTTGGCTAAAGGCACTAAGTTAAGCCTTTCAATTTTATGGTTTCTCAATCTATATAATAACTTACCGCCATCTGTTTCAGAATCTACAAACCACCATTGAAAATATTCATCGGACTGTACCGTTTTAGTGCAGTTTGCTAATTGTAGATAACGAGCAGGATAGATGAATCCATCAGGCAGTATCTTTATTGGGTAGGGCTTAAAGCTTTTTTGTTTGATCATTACTTTATTACCTCTGGATCATGTTGATCGATGCGCTATACAGTCACTGAACTTCAATCACATAGGTTAATAACAAAATATCGAAAAATGCTCACTACACGTTTGATTCTATAAATCAATCTTAATCTCAAGACTGTAATCTTGCCTTAAAAAATCAACCCATGCGACTATGAGCTTTTCAAAAACACCTTTTTTGACAGTAGCTTTAAAGTCATTATTTTTTTCGTCATATATAGAGCATATCGTCACATTCTCACCGTCTATGACAACTTGCCAAGTCTCAGAACTTATATCTAATATATTATTTCTTAAATTATCAAGCATGTTCTCTGAAGATTCGATATCTAGCTCTGATAAATAGTAGGACAGCATTCTCATTTCATTACTATTATTTAAAGGACGACATGATGGTATTAGCCTATCCCATTCATCATTTTTAAAATAATAAAAAGCCATGCTCATAACAAATCCTTCTTGATTAACTTCTTCTAAAATAACGGTTGCTTCAATTACAAAGAAGTTATCAGCTTTTATCCGAAATTTGTAGTACTGAACTACATATTGTCATTTACTGCCTTATTTATAGGGTATACCCCAAGGGAACCAACCATTTAACCCTTCAAACCTATTAACAGACTACTTGAAACAGACCGCTATCATGGAACTACTTATAACAGACTGGCGAAACCAACAGACCTTGTTAGGCTTTTCTATTGTCCAGCCTGTGAGTAACAATACTCGCAGGCTACAGTATCAGCGATAAACGGTTATATAGAAAGCATCGCGATCCAGTACTTTATTTAACCAAATACTCGCCACAATATCCAAAATATACCTATCATCAAGACAGCGATAACGAGTAATCGTTTTAGCCAATAAGGAAGCAAAGGTTTCTTATAGCCCAAGTCGTTCAGCTGACCATCAACACCATCTTGCAAGCTCTTAAATCCTTGGCTTTGCTTGGTGGTTTTGACGCGATTTTTTACCAATGGTCCAGGCCCGTCATCGATCTCTTGCTCTCTATCGAAGCTAATGGCCTGATTGGGGATACCTTGTTTGCTAGCGATGGTATTGAGCTTTTGCTGTTGTTTTACTTTGAGTGCAGTCTCATAGGCATCAATCCTAGTTTTGGCTTCATCCATACTGATGTTTTCGTCTGCCGCCAACGTTTTGATGGCCATCACCAAGTTGTTTTTTTCGACCATCATAATGACGTCTTTTGGCAACTTTGTACTGACCGGCTTTTTGCTAGGGTCGGGGTTAAACATGGCTGTCCTTATTACGGCGTATGCGTGTGAATGAGTAGTCGCGTTTATTATAACCATTTTACATACAGAGTATTCAAGTTACACACAGAGTATTCAAGCAAAAAAATACCGCGATCACATTGCGATCGCGGTATTTTGGTATTTAT
Source organism: Psychrobacter piscatorii (assembly GCF_001444505.1). Classification (GTDB taxonomy): domain Bacteria; phylum Pseudomonadota; class Gammaproteobacteria; order Pseudomonadales; family Moraxellaceae; genus Psychrobacter; species Psychrobacter piscatorii_B. The sequence continues at coordinate 37,428 of NZ_LNDJ01000074.1, forward strand.
CTATGATTAGCATTTATGCCAATTTTGATAAATTATAGGTCTTTCCAGCGTTGGATAGATTCTTTGATGACTTCTTTGGCTTCGCTCACATCACCCCAAGATTCAACCACAGTAGTGCCCGCTTTTTTCAGGTCTTTATAGTGGCTGAAATGGAACTCTAGTTGGTTGATTAACTGCTTTGGTAAGTCTTCTAGGCTGTTGTAAGCATTACCTGTGTCACGGTCATCAGCAGGTACAACAACGATCTTGTCATCGACTTCGCCATCATCAACAAACTTCATGACACCGATGACTTTTGCTTTTAGGAAAATGCCAGTCGGTAGTGGCTGCTCAGTCAAAATCAATGCATCTAGCTCATCACCATCTTCGTCAAGCGTTTGCGGGATGAAACCATAGTTACACGGCTTAGCAAAAATCTGTGGATCAATACGATCAAGCTCAAATACGGCCAATTCGCGATTCCACTCAATTTTATGACTGCTACCAGTTGGGATCTCTACGACTACGTTGATGATACCGCCGTCTACGTCGCCTGCGTCCAAAATTTTATTAAAATCTGCCATGAAATACTCCAATTTGCTTTTGTTTTAGAGGTTTGAATGATTGATGTAGCTGGGGATACTGCAAAATCTTTGCCGCACCCGATTTGTACTGGGTGCGATTATAACAAGTTTGGTCTAAATTTTCTCTTAATGCTTAAGTCTAAGCGTGCAAGATATTATGCAAAAAAAGATTATGCAAAAATGGACTCAAAACTCACTTTGGCGCTATTGCTCGTAATTCAATCAGTCCAGCATGACGCTTGGCGATATTATCGATAAGTTTTTGAGTAACTATCTTGTAGTTTAATGCGTCGCTGATTTGTTGAGTCGTTTGTGTTTCTGACTCTTTTTGCTCCGAATCTATCTGCATGGCCACAAAATCAGACAAGCGCAACATCTGCATCCCCGCATAACCGCAAGGATTGATAGCATTAAATGCTGACAAATCACAATCTAAGTTAATTGCGATACCATGATAGCTAAAGCCATGCTTAATCTTGAAACCCAACGACGCTATTTTTCCAAGCATAATCTTATTATCAAGAGATTTGTCATCTAGCGAGTTGCTATTAGCATTGCTACTGTCATACGCTACAGTGGGGTCAGAATACATATAAACGCCAGGTGCATCACGGCGAGCATGGGCGCTGATATGCTCACTGCTAGCAGATGCTGAGTGACGCAGACAATCATTTACCACATCCTCTATCGCCTGCTCAGCGTGGGAGACCAGATGGCGTACACTCCAGCCCAAACTGTTTAAGTCAAACAACCAGTAAAGTACCAGCTGTCCGTGACCATGCCAAGTTACCTGACCACCGCGGTCGGTCTTGATGATAGGCGTGTCGGTGCGCTGCAATATGTGTTCTTCTTTGCCTGCTTGTCCAAGCGTATAAACATCGTTGTGATCAACGATCCATAACTCATCAGGCGTGCGCAGTCCTTGCTGTTTTTTTAGATCGATACGTTCGAGAGTACGTGACAGCATGGCATCGAGAGTGGGAACATAATCGGCTGCTGACAGAGATTTACTGATCAGCATGTCATTGAGCGGTTGTGTGTCGTTTTGCATGAGCGTGTCTGTCTTATGATTGTCCAGTGTAAAGGCGGAGGATGCCGATGGCTAGTGTAGCAGTTTTGGCAGGTATCGCTCAAAGTTTATATGCTATCACGCAGTCTAAAAGACAGTTAAATACTAAGGGTGAAAAGTCATGAAGGATCCATAAAAATATTTATATATCATTGAGTTAGCTGATAGGTAGACAACACTAGTACAGACGCACTAGTCAACCAAAGAAGCTGTTCATTGCGCAGTCAATGCGCTACATTAAAGTTTGATAAGCAAAACCGAATAAAATGTACGGTCAGGGCATATAACGGATGCGCGCGTCTGACTAACAAAGCAACACCATAATTCAATAAACATAGTGACCATGTGACATCATATGAGCACGACAAGGAAGATAAATGACAGATAGCAACCAACACGCCCATGAGCAGGCGCCAACCGATGCAGGTTTTGTGCTGCAGCGTATGCCTGAAGCGTTGAGTATCGCAAAAACCATCGATGAGATGAAATCTCAATTCTCACGCCTGCAAACATTGAGCCGTACGCGGCCGATCAATGACTGGGGCACTCGTGAGACCCAGCTGGATAATCTGGAGGTGATGTTGAGCGACAATCAAGAAAGCTTTGCAAAAGCAATCAGCGCAGACTTTGGGTATCGTAGCCAATCAGAGACTCAGTTTGCTGAGTTGTTTCCAAGCTTTACGGGTATCAGTCATGCCAAAAAGCACGGCAAAAAGTGGATGAAAACGTATCGTGCGCCTATTTCACCCCTATATATGCCCGCTCACAACGAGATTCAGCCGCAGCCATTGGGGGTGGTCGGTATCATGGTGCCGTGGAATTATCCTTTATTTTTGGCAATTGGTCCGATGATTGATGCAATCACCGCGGGCAACCGGGTCATGGTCAAAATGAGCGAAGCTGCGCCGCAGTTTGCGCAGACATTTGCTGATGCCATTTCTCGTTATTTTTCGCCAGATATGATCTGCGTGGTACTGGGCGAGGTTGATATTGCTGCTGCCTTTAGTGAGTTGCCATTTGACCACTTGCTATACACGGGTTCGACTGCTGTAGGCAAAAAGGTAATGGCTGCCGCTGCGCCTAACTTGACACCAGTGACGCTTGAGCTTGGCGGTAAGTCACCAGTGATTGTATTGGATGATGCCAATCTAGAGTCGGTGGTCAACCGTGTCATGATGGGTAAAACACTAAATGCAGGTCAGACTTGTATTGCCCCAGATTATGTATTGGTTCAACGTCAATATCATGACCAGTTTATCCACTTGGCAAAAGAGTGGATGGCCAAGCACTATCCCAATATCGAAAACAATCCAGACTATTCACGCATTATCAATGGTGAGCAGTTTAAACGGGTCAAGGGTTACCTAGACGCGCTAACAGGTGTTGAGATACACGCACTTACTGCAGTTGAGCCCAATATCGAAACGCGTCTAATGCCACCTGTGATTGTGAGCGAGCCTGCGCCTGATAGCGATCTGATGCAAAATGAGATTTTTGCTCCGATTTTGCCGCTGATGCATTATGAGACACTCGAAGATGCAATTTATTTTGTGAACTCGCGTCCACGGCCGCTGGCGCTATATGTCTTTAGTGACAACTATAGCAGCATCGAAAACGTGCGTAACAATACAGTCTCTGGCGGTCTATGTATCAATGAAGTGATCATGCATGTCGCCCAGCATGACTTACCGTTTGGTGGGGTCGGTGACTCTGGTACAGGCGCATACCATGGCAAAGCAGGCTTTGAGCGCTTGAGCCATATGAAACCTATCTTTGTACAGACCAAGCTAAATGGTCTCAATTTCTTATTGCCGCCTTATGGTGGACTGTTTAAAAAGGCGATGGCATTGTTTTTGAAATAATTGCTCTATGGGAGTTATTCAAAAATTGATTTTGAACTCTCTTCATTCGATACCTATATCTATAGCATCTATCAAAATAGGTGCTATTTTTTTGTCTAAAAAATCAAAGGTTAGCATTGGGAAAAGCGTTATCAATGATAGCGTTATATCTGCATGGCATGAGGTTTAACCATCTCAGCAATCGACAAATAAGCATTTGTTATTACTCCTATAAGTCGCTACACTTTGTAGTAAGTTTAAACAACAGTGAATGATTCATAGATGTTGTGAGTCAATATGACATCGTGATGCTCTGTGGTTGTGATACTTCTTTCATGCCAGTACAAAAAGATAAATAGGACAGAACATGCGCCAATGGATTGCATTAAGCTTACTGTGTATGAGCGCGTTGTTGCTGCCTTTATCAGCATCCGCAGCTTGTGAGTCACCGATCAAGTTTGGCGCACTGACGTGGGAGAGCGGACAGTTTACCTCTGGGGTACTTAAATATATTGCTGAAGAGGGTTACGGTTGTACGGTAGAAGAAGTGCCAGGGGCAGGACCTGCGCTTGAGACCGCATTGTCTCAAAACGATATTCAGATCATCGGTGAGCAGTGGATTGGACGCTCACCAATCATGGAAAATGCCATCGAGCAGAACAAAGTGGCCGTCATTGGCGATACACTCAAAGGCGGTGCGACCCAAGGGTGGTATGTCCCAAAATATGTATTAGAAGAAAACCCAGGGCTACGTCGTTATCAAGACTTGCCCAAATATGCTGATCTATTCAAAGACCCTGAAGATCCGAGCAAATCTCGCTTTATGAACTGTCCCTCTGGCTGGACCTGTGAGATTTTTAATACGCGTCTGTTAAAAAATACGGGGCTTGATAGTATTTTTAACAATGCTCATCCCGGTACGGGCGCTGCGCTCGATGCCGAAATCGCCTCTGCTTTTGAGCAGCATAAGCCGCTATTGTTTTACTACTGGCAACCCACGGGCCTAATGGCAAAGTATGATTTTGCTGCTTTAGAGTTCCCAGATCACAAAGATGCCTGCTGGCAAGACCTATTACTCGCTGACGGTACATCTGATTGCGTATCAGGCTTTCCCGTATCGCCGCTAGGTATTGCCGTATCTACCCCATTTATCGAATCTAACCCTGAGCTGGCAGAGGTCTTCAAAAAGATACAGTTTACGCCTGATGAGCTGAACGGCGCTATCTTGGAGATGAGTGAGGGTAAGCGTAGTGGCGATGAGCAGGCGTTGGTATTTTTGCGTGATAACCCAGACGTTTGGCGCGGTTGGTTGTCTGAGGAAGCTGCTACCAATCTTGCGACTAAGCTCGGCATTAGCTTAAACGGTGCTGCTATCACTGCTGATACAGCTGCCTCTCGTAGTGATCAGTCAGCACTTTCATCCAGCTTTCCTTCGTGGTCGCTTGAGACCCCGCTCAACAATGCCTTATCAAGCGTCGTCCAAAACTACGGAGACGTATTTCGCACTATTAGCACGGTGACACTTACGTACTTGCTCTTACCCATTGAGCGATTATTAACGATTATTCCGCCTTGGCTGATTATCGCCTTGGTGGCTGTATTGGCGTGGTTTGGTGTACGCAAGATTTGGTTTGCGCTGGCATGCGGCGCGGGGCTGTTTTTGATTGGTGCTTTTGGGTTATGGGGCGCGCTGATTGATACCTTAGCGTTACTCATCGTGTCAGTATTGGTCACGGTGGTGATCGGAATTCCTATCGGTATTGCCATGTCGGGTAGCAAGCTGCTACGCAAGATTGTGACGCCAGTACTTGATGTGATGCAGACGATGCCAAGCTTTGTGTATCTTATACCCGTGTTGATGCTATTTGGTATTGGTAAAGTGCCTGCGTTATTTGCCACGGTTATCTATGCGTTGCCGCCACTGATTCGTCTGACAACGCTGGGTATTACGCAAGTTAATCATGAAATGGTCGAAGCAGGACGCTCTTTTGGTAGTACGCATTTACAGCTACTCATTTGGATTAAACTGCCACAGGCGTTGCCTAGTATCATGGCTGGTATTAATCAGGCGGTCATGATGTCACTTGCGATGGTGGTGCTGGCCTCGATGATTGGGGCACCGGGTCTTGGTGAAGATGTATTGCAATCTATCCAAACCCTCAATATCGGGCAAGGCTTACAAGCAGGTACGGCGATCGTTATCGTTGCCATTATCATTGACCGCATTACTCAAGCCTTTGGTCAAGGAAAGCGTGCTCGTCAAAAAACGATCAAAGCAGGCAGGCGTCCGATTGGGTAGAAACTTGTCCAATAGTCAATGAGTAAAGCCAGCATAAAAAATCAGGCAAATAGCGAGAGTCACGATGAATCATATCCAGCTAAAAAATATCAGTAAAATCTATAATGCCAATAGCACGCAAGCCCAGTCTGCAATGGCGTTACTGGCTGAGGGTATGGATAGCGTTGCAGTTAAAGAACAAACCGGCTACTCGGTGGGGCTCTACGATATCAACTTGAATATCAAAGCAGGCGAGCTACATTGCATCATGGGGTTGTCAGGCTCTGGCAAGTCGACCTTGATACGTCATCTCAATCGCTTGATTGATCCAACCAGCGGGGAGATATGGGTTAACACGACGGTCAATACCAAAACGCACGCCAAGGATAATACTCAGGCAAACACTGCGCCAGTAGACGAAAGCTCATCTAACGCTATCAATATTTTGGAGCTCAATGATAAACAATTGCAGCACTACCGCCAGCAGACAGTCAGCATGGTTTTTCAGCATTTCGGCTTAGTTCCGCACATGACGGTGATTCAAAACGTCGCTTATGGTCTGCGTGTCCGTAAGATGAGTGTGAGCGAACGCCATGAGATCGCGCGTTATTGGCTCAATGAAGTGGGGCTGACCAACCTAGAGCACAGTTATCCCGACGAGCTATCAGGCGGGATGCAGCAGCGTGTTGGGCTGGCTCGTGCGCTAGCAACGGACAATCCCATCTTATTGATGGATGAGGCATTCTCTGCGCTTGATCCACTCATCCGCGCCCAGTTGCAGGATCAACTGCTTGCATTGCAAGATCGACTCAATAAAACCATTGTTTTTATCACCCATGATATTGATGAGGCAGTCAAAGTCGGTCAGCGCATCAGTATCCTAAATGGTGGACGCTTAATACAGACTGGAACGCCAAGCGACTTACGGCACAATCCTGCCGATGACTATGTCGAGCAATTTATGAGTGCCAAAGCTTAATTGGTACTGATGAGGGTGTCAGACACTTCTCTATCAGCACTCTTACTACCCTGTTAAATAAGTGTAGCTATCGACAGCTTACTATTAAAGTAGGCTCCAATAGCGTTGTATACTATTAAGACAAACTAATGCGTCTCAATAATCCGAATCACTGTCTCTCCACCATTTTTCAAAGTCTTATCTCTTTAACTTGAGTTCCCTCATAATAGAATTTTGAGCTATTTATCGCTCATGGTTGCCAAAACTCGTACCATCCGTAACAAGGACACGTCATGTCATATAAAAACAATCAAAAAAATAGTAATCATGAAGAAATTAAGAAACCTCGCTCATCAAGCTGGCTAAAAAACGTTAGTGCCTTTAGCATGACGACAGTGCTGAGTGCAGGCATATTAGTCGCCTGTGGCCAGATGAGCAATGCAGAAAGCAGCGCGAGCAGTAGTACCAAATCAGGTAGTCAAAATACTGGCGTCACCAGCTCTCGTGACATGTTGCCCTCTGACATGCTCAAACAAATGCAAGCATTGCCGCAGCTAACAAAAGGCTTAGGCGACACAGGTGCGGCAGTGATTGATCCTAATAAGCCGACCTTGGTAAAATTTTGGGCGAGCTGGTGTCCGCTATGCTTGGGAACGTTAGAGGAGACTGAGACGTGGCGCACTGATCCTAAATTTTCAGGCTTAAACGTGGTGACAGTCGCCAGCCCCGGTCATCTTAATGAAAAAGCTGATGGTGAGTTTAGTACTTGGTACGCTGGCGTACAAGCTGACTACCCAAAACTGCCTGTCTTGACTGACCCCTCAGGTGAACTCATCAATAAGCTTGGCGTGCAAGTTTATCCGAGCTGGGCTATCCTTGATAAAAATGGCAATCTGGTACACTTGGTAAAAGGTAATATATCAGCAGAGCAGGCTTACGCACTTGCCGAAAATGCAGGTAATGGCTTTGCTGAGCTCAAAGCAGGTAACGCTAAACCTGCCAATGCACAAGCATCAGACAACAACAAAATCGAAACCATCAAGCAAAAAGATGGCGTGTATTACAATGAGACAGGCAAACCAATCAACACCCGCTCAATCTACCTTGCAGGGGGCTGTTTTTGGGGCGTTGAAGCTTATATGGAGCGCGTTGATGGCGTCATCGATGCCGTATCAGGTTACGCCAATGGCGATACAGCCAACCCAAGCTATGAGCAAGTCATTCGTGGCTCGGGGCATGCAGAAACCGTAAAAGTCACCTATGATGCGGATAAAACAGACCTCGATACCATCTTAAAATACTATTTCCGAGTGGTTGATCCAACGAGTCTGAACAAGCAAGGTAATGATCGCGGTGTGCAGTATCGCTCAGGTGTGTATTACACTGACAAAGAAGACAAAGCGGTGATTGATGCTGCGCTCAAGCGTGTACAAAGCAAATATGAGCAAAAAGTCGTGGTCGAAAATGAGCCCTTAGATAATTTTTATTTGGCTGAGATGTATCATCAAGATTATCTGGCAAAAAATCCAAATGGCTATTGTCATATTGATTTGAGTCTTGCTGATGATAAGCCTGAAGGGGCAGCTCGCACCAAGCTTGCGCCAGTTGAGACTATTGCTGAGACGTTAGATCCCAAGCGCTATGCTAAATTTGACAAAGATGCGCTAAAGAATACGTTGACCAAAGCGCAATACAATATCACGCAAGAGGCTGGGACGGAGCGCGCCTTCAGTCACGAATATGACGATTTATTTGCGCCTGGTATTTATGTCGACGTAGTCAGTGGTGAGCCGTTGTTTTTGTCGACAGACAAATACCAGTCAGGATGCGGCTGGCCCAGCTTTACCAAGCCTATTGATATTCAAGTGATTACTCAGCATCAAGATACGGCATTCAATATGGTACGTACTGAGGTGCGCTCGCGCGTAGCAGATTCACATCTGGGTCATGTATTTCCTGATGGTCCAAAAGACCGTGGCGGGCTGCGTTATTGTATCAATGGCGGGGCGCTACAGTTCATCCCAGTCGATGTGATGCCGCAATCGGGCTATGCACCATTGGTAAAACTGGTGAAATCATAGTCGTTTTATTGCCACCTTTGAATAAATAAAAAAGACGTTAAGTTCCTCTTAGCGTCTTTTTTGTACCATGTACTGTTAGATATTCGATGATCATTTTCGCTAGTTGTACGAATTTTGCTGCAATCTCATGCGAACTCTGACATCAATACCAAACTTCGTTATACTGGATGGTTTATGGATGACGCATACTTTATGGGCGTCTATTATCCAGATGTTATTTATTATTCAGACATAAGGTCGCTTGGTTGATTCGGTGACGTTTGTTTCTCATTTCTGCACTTTTAAGGCCATAGCATGACTGCTACTTATTCACCTATTATTACCTCACTGCTTGATAATGATTTGTACAAATTTACGATGTTGCAAGCCATGTTGCATCAATTTCCGCAGACGCATGGGGTCTACCGTTTTCGCTGCCGCAATAATAAAGACACCGCTTATCCACTCGCCAATATCAAAAAAGATCTAGAGCAGCAACTAGACAGCCTGTGTGAACTGCGTTTTTTGCCAGATGAGCTGGACTACCTACGTGGTTTGCGCTTTATGCGCTCAGACTTTGTGGATTATCTAGAATTATTTAAGTTAAAACGCCGGTTTATTACCGTCAGTATCGATGAGAAAGGCCGTTTGTCTATCGACATCGAAGGACCGATGATACAGGCGATGTTCTTTGAGGTGTTTGTATTGGCTATCGTCAATGAGCTTTATTTTAATGCGTTATCTGACGATAGCGTGATTGTAGAAGGACAGCGCCGCCTTGATGAAAAAGTGGCATTGCTGCATCAATATGCGGCAGAGCAGAAAAAAGAAGATCGTAATACGCCGCCGTTTATCGTCGCTGATTTTGGAACGCGTCGCCGCTTTAGTAAACGCTGGCAGGCGCATGTGGTGGAGACACTACACAAGGCTGCGCCAAAAATCGTGGGCGGCACATCCAATGTATATCTGGCAAAGCAGCTTGGCATGACACCGATAGGCACGATGGCACATGAGTTTATGCAAGCCTTTCAGGCATTAGATGTGCGTTTGCGTGATTCACAAAAGGCCGCGCTTGAAGCATGGGTACATGAGTATCGGGGCGATTTGGGTATTGCATTGACAGACGTGGTTGGTATGGATGCGTTCTTGCGCGACTTTGATTTGTATTTTGCCAAGCTCTTTGATGGGCTGCGTCACGATAGTGGCGACCCTTACATCTGGGGTGATAAGGCAGTGGCACATTATGAAAAGCTGAAAATAGATCCAAAGACAAAGATTTTGACTTTCAGTGATGGGCTGGATTTAGAAAAGGCTTGGGAGCTACATCAATACTTCAAAGATCGTATTAGAACCAGCTTTGGCATTGGCACCAATTTGACCAATGACATGGGCATCACACCGATTAATATCGTGCTCAAATTAGTAGAGTGCAATGGTCAGCCAGTGGCTAAGCTGTCTGATAGTCCAGGCAAGACCATGATCAATAATGACACGTATCTTGCCTATCTACGCCAAGTCTTTGAAGTTGATGAGCCTGAATAAACTAACTGTCCGTGCTGCTAGTAGATTTTTCTTCGGCGAAGGCCGCATCCAATGCTTCCTGTACCGCGTTAATACGGGTTTCGCAAACGCGATAAGCCGCAATAGATTCTTCAACCGTGGTCATCAGATTATCAATATCAGGCTCGTCTTGTTGCTGTAATTCGGCCGCATTGGTTTTTAAAATATCGTAAGCTGCCTTGAAGGTTTTTGGGGCGGCTTTTTTGCGTCTGCGAGTAGGGGTGGTCATAAAATTTCCTAATTGTTAAAGGTAAGTAGATAAGTAGTTGTTAGATATTATTATATGATTAAATGGGCATGTCTGAGGTTTCAGTCGCTTTCTTGTCGATATTGACATCGATAATCTGCGCTTTTGCATTGCCATCTTTTAAAATGATATTGACAGTTTGCTCAGGAGACAGTTGGGTGCTGGTCGTGAGCGTTTGGTTGTTTTTGGCATCCGTGAGCATGGTATAGCCTTGTTTGAGCACGCGAGACGGGCGATGTAATAGCACAATATCACGTAGATGTTCGCTATCGCGCTTCGCTTGCACGATTTGCTGCTGCACGTTTTGCATAATCGATTCTTGATGAGTTTTGCTATTGGTCGCGGCTTTCGTCAGTTGTTGACGTGCCAAGGTTTGCGTTTGTGTATATCGCTCAGCCGTCAGTCTGGCGGCTTGCTTTACTTGACGCTGGGCACTTTGTTGAATGCTGCGCCACGCATAGTCAGTGTCTTTTCGCAGAGCGGTGAGTTGCCCAATAGTTTGAGACTGTATTTGGCTCAACTGGCGTGTGCTTTGTTGTTCCGCCGTATTGAGTTGGCGCTGAGCGGCTTGTTTGATTTGCGCTTGATATTGTAGCGTCTGAGTGACGAGCTGGGCTAAATGGCTATGGATAGCAGCAATCACTTTTGAGGGCGTGTCAAAGCTGGTGTGCGCCACTTCATCTAAGATCACCTTGTCGCGTTCATGACCGATACCCACCCAGACAGGCACAGGCTGCTCAGCAACCAACGCTGCCAGCTCATAATCATTAAGATAAGCCAAATCACCAACCGCACCGCCGCCGCGAATAATGACCAATAAATCAGGCAAACGCTGATAAATTTCATAAAACTGCTGCTGAGCACTAACGATGGCTTGGCGTATCTCAGCGGGCGCATGATTGCCCTGAAAAGTCGCATTATGGTAGTGGAAATGACAAGCACCTGTACTGGCTAAGCGATCCGCATCTGCTTGAAAGTCACCCAATCCAGCCGCCTTTTCAGGCGCGATGACCAGCACATGCTCGATATCAAAAGGGGTAGGCAGCTGCTGATTGAGGTGTAATAGCCCTTCGCCTGTTAAGCGATCAACCATTTCTGCATACTGCCGTGCCAAGTCGCCTAGGGTATAGCTGGGATCGATATCCTCAATCGTGATTGAAAAACCGTACTGGGCATGGAATCCTGCCGATACTTTAAGGAGTACGGTCAAGTCACGCTCAAGCGGCATACCCGTTGCGCGCTCAAACTTGGCTAATACACGAGCCGCTTTAAAGCGCCAAAGGTTGCCGCGGCAGCTGGCGACCACTTTGCCATCATCGTCTTTTTCTGCCAATTCAAAGTAATAGTGACCACCTTTGCTCGACAAATTACGGATTTCAGCTTTGACCCATACCCGGTGGTCAAAGGTCTGTTTGATGACCATTTCAACCGCGGATAAGTAATCACTCAGGCGTAGGACCGTATCCTCTAAATGGTCTTCTTGCTCAGCGAGCTCGGCCTCTAGAGTGGCCAAATCTTTGGCAGGTGCGAGTACTTTGGCCTGTTTGATATTTGAAAGGTTAGGTTTGCGCATGATATAAGACCAAAGATAATGAAAATATAAAGACTGATGAGGATTTGCTGAATACGATAGCGGATAGTTTAACCCAAAAGGGCGCGCACAAAAAGCAAAGCCAACAAGCTTTGATTGATATATCATCCATATCGCGGCTTGTTGGCTATTTCATAAATCACAGTATGTCAGGTGATGCTAGAGAAACGCAAATGGCGTCGCTCATTTAGAGAGTTGCTGATAGAGAGTTACTGATAGAGAGTTACTGATAGAGAGTTACTGGCAACGAAAATTGATCTTGTACTCATAATCATCATTGCGTGACAAATCTGGCGTGCCCGTGCCAAAGATTGAGCCAATCACGGAACCCACTTGCCCAACCATACGGCCAGTACGTTCATTTAAGATACCATTATATTTGACATTGTCATCAACGATAATGACTTGTTTGCTTCGACAGGTTTTTTGCGCACTATCAATTGCATTTTGCTGCGCTTTGACTTTGGTATCAGCGATTCCCGTGGTTTCATAAATAGAGTTGGCACGTTGAATCACTGGTGATGATGGCGTGCTTTGACAAGCGCTTAAAACGAGCGCACCGGCCAATATTGCACCTAAACTGGCAGTTTTGTTAAAGGTATTCATAAATAATTCCTAATGTATATAAACAGAACGTCTTAGCGATAGGCAAAGCTTCATGAATGTAGCGCATCTAGATATTACCTGTCTAGACGCTTACTGTGTGCGGTATTACAGCAGTATTACCTATCCAATTTATGACAAAAAAAGCGTGCTTAAATAAATCATATACTCAGCTGCTGGGCATCAACTTTGGCCTAACATAAAACAAGTCGCACCCGTACACAGCAAATCACTTGAAATAAAAATCATATCTAGGATAATTGAGCCATTCATTTTTATTAATAAGTAATACTATGCAATTGATTCCTGCTCCTGCTGGTGTGCTCGAGGTCGACGCACTATGGCAAAATGACAATCCTAACGACCCAAATACAGATACCGTCGCGCTGCTGTGTCATCCCAATCCGTTGTTCGATGGGACAATGAACAATAAAGTGGTCACGACTATGTACCGCTTTGCCCGTGACAATGGCATGCATGTGGTGCGCTTTAACTTTCGCGGCGTTGGTCAATCGACAGGCGAGCATGATTATGCGGAAGGTGAAGTGGTCGATGCAATGACCGTGCTACAATGGATTGCTGAACAAACCAATGCTCGAAAGCTATGGCTTGGCGGCTTTTCTTTTGGTGGTTATGTGACGGCGCGGGTGGCTGAGCAAGTACTTGAAGCCGCGCATATATGGGGGTTGGATGATTTTGACGTGTCAAAAATCGCGCTCATCGCACCCTCAGTTGAAAAAAATGACAGTACTGATATCGATTTACCCACCGATAAAACCTTTGAGATTTATGGTAATGCGGATGAAGTAATCGCGCCTGAAAATATGCAGGCATTTGCAGATCGTTTAGGAATTGCAGTAAGTGTCGTCGATGGTGCTGGTCACTTTTTTCACGGTCGCTTATCAGAGCTCAAAAAGTTATTAGAAACGCATAGTAATACGTAGTTTTAACCTTAACCGATAATTCATGTTTTAGGGTAGCACTTAGCCATTCCAATATTTTGATATTTATTTAATCCAACGATGAGTCGTATTATGAGTTTATCTCCATTGCAACGTTACGAGAAAGCCGTCAGTACCGATGAGTTTACTCGGGATGAGCAGCAATTTCAGGCCATGAGCTATCTTGATGAGATATACCATCAGCTCATCAATAGCGCACCGCAAAAGAAAGGATTCTTTGGGTTTTTAAAATCTAAGCCTGCCGCGCCAACTGGATTATATATGTGGGGCGGTGTCGGTCGCGGCAAGACGTGGATGATGGATATGTTTTATGATTCATTGACCATTGAGCGCAAAATGCGTCTGCATTTCCATCATTTTATGCAGCGTGTTCATCAGGAGTTGAATAAGCTTCAAGGCGAAAGTGATCCACTCGAAAAAGTCGCCGATATTATTTATAAAGAAGCGGTCGTTATCTGTTTTGATGAGTTTTTTGTGTCTAACGTCTCTGATGCGATGATTTTGGGTGATTTATTTACGATGCTGTTTAATCGCGGTATCACTTTGGTGGCTACCTCAAATATTGAGCCGTCTGGTTTATACAAAGATGGTTTGCACCGCGACCGTTTTTTACCAGCCATTGCGGAAGTTGAGCGTCATACGACGGTAATGAATATTGACTCGGGAATTGATTATCGTCTGCGCGTATTGCAACAAGCTGAGTTATACGAAGCGCCGCTTACTAAGGCGAACTACCATTGGTTAGCCAACCGTTTTGCGAGCTTGTCGAATAATCAGAAAATTAGTAAAGAGCCCATTACTATCAATGGACGAGAAGTAAAAATCAACGCTTGTACCGAAGATATCTTATTCTGTGACTTCCGTCATCTCTGTATGGCACCGCGTTCAGCCGCTGATTTTATTGAGCTTGCCAAACGCTTTAGCACCGTTTTAGTTGACTCTGTGCCAGCACTAGATGACGACTTGCGTGATCCAACGCGCCGTTTCATTTATCTCGTCGATGAATTTTATGATCGCCGTGTGAAATTATTGGTACGGGCAGAGCAGCCGATTCTAGATTTGTATCAAGGAGAAAAATTGGCGTTTGAGATTGAACGTACTCGTTCACGCCTGCTTGAGATGCAGTCAGAGGACTATCTACGCATGGACCACCGAGTCGAAGATGTTGCGTAGTTTATCGCTGAATTGAGACTGCCTATGTGTAGCTCTCAATTGCTCTATAGCTGTTAAAAAATAAGAAAATGATATTATTAATAAGTAGTGATAGATAATAATAAAGAAGGATAAAACAATGACTACAACTGACAATGTTGATAATGAAAGCCAAGAAATAGAAGACAAAAAACTGTCTGTGAAGAACGTAGCAGCGAATGATATCTCATCTACCAGTGACGAGCTGATAGGTTGGATCAATTCAAGACGCAGTATGGGCAATCTAGATGAGCCAGCACCGACGCGGGCGCAGATTGAATCTGCCATTGAGTGTGCGGCAACTGCGCCAGATCATAAAAAATTGCGTCCTTGGCGCTTTATTGTGACCCAAGGGGAGGCACGTCACGAGTTAGGTAATGCTTTGGTAGCCGCAGCAAAAGAAAAAGCGCTCAAAGAGGGCGAAGAGCTGTCTGAGAAAACCATCAAAAAAACCCATACCATGCCGCTCCGAGCACCTGTTATCATAACGGTCGTGACGCAAATGCAAGAACATAAAAAAGTGCCACCTTTTGAGCAAATGCTAAGTGCAGGTGCTGCTGTGCAAAATTTGATACTGGCACTCAAAGCTCAGGGATTTAGTACAGTTTGGCGTACTGGGCTGTTATGTAATGAGCCTGCGGTAAAAGCTTATTTTGATGTGGGTCCAGATGATTATGTGACCGCTTTTGTTTATACTGGTACTAGTCCAAAAGATGAGTCCAAACGCAAACCTATTGATATCGAGCCGTTAGTACGCTTCGAGTCGTAATTTGACTCAGTGCTGTCTCTTGGTAAAATTATTACCTCAAAAAGACCGCGAGCCCGAGTATCGGAGATATCTGGGAACAGTAGCTCCTATTGAGAATAAGTCAGTCAACATGGATAAAAGAACATGACAAGTCCTAACGATAGCAATAAAAATAACAACAGCGCTAACAATGAGGCGGGCAACAATACGTCTGAAAAACAAAACGGTATGTTGGCAGGTATCTTAGAGCGTGCAAGTAAGTCAGGCATCGGTCGTAAAAAATCAACGCCCAATCCGGTTGAGTCAGCAGTCGCAAAAGACATGGCAGAGATTCACAGCAACCCTACCAAGCTGCGTTTGGCGTTTTTAGGTGGTGGTAGCTTTGGTACGGCAATGGCAAATTTGGCTGCGCGTAATGGCTGCGATGCTACGCTGTGGGTACGTAATAAACGTACTGTAAAAGCGATGGCAAAAACTCAAACCAATAAAAAATATCTGCCTGGCTACAAGCTTGATGACCGTTTGAAATACAGTCATGATTTGGCGGCTACCGTCAAAGACAAAGATATTATCTTTATCGCCGTGCCGGGATTGGCTTTTCGCGAAACGGTAAAAAACATTGCGCCTTTGATCAGTGGGCAGTCTATCGTATCGTTGACCAAAGGAATGGAGAAAGATACCTTTGCTATGATGAGCGACATTATTAAAGAAGTGTTGCCTGAAGTGAATTTCGGTGTTATGTCAGGGCCAAACCTTGCCATAGAAATCATGAAAAACATGCCGTCTGCCACGGTGATTGCAAGTGAGTCTGAGCCATTGCGTCATGCGGTACAAGCGGCCTTACACAGTGCCTTCTTTAGAGTGTTCGCGAGTGATGATGTACGCGGTGTCGAGCTTGGCGGCGCGCTCAAAAACATCTATGCCATCGCCATGGGTATGGCAGCTGCTTATGAAGTGGGTGAAAATACCAAAGCAATGATCCTTACTCGTGCCTTGGCAGAAATGAGTCGTTTCGGTGTTGAAGAGGGGGCCAATCCGCTAACCTTTTTAGGTTTGTCAGGAGTGGGGGATTTATATGCCACTTGTAGCTCAGAGTTAAGCCGCAACTATCGTATTGGTAATATGCTCGGTCGCGGCATGAGTATTGATGCTGCCGTCAAAAAGCTGGGTCAAACTGCTGAAGGGGTCAATACGATTCAGCAAGTCCACGAAAAAGCCACTAAAGCGGGCATCTATATGCCTATCACCCATGCGCTCTATGCGGTCATTTATGAAGATAAAGCAGCATTAGGCGTGGCACTACATTTGATGGAAGCGGGATTCCGTAGTGATGTTGAGTTTGTGATGGCGCATGATCATAGCAATGCTGCGCTTACCGCTCATATGAAAAACTCAAGTAACAGCGCTAAAGACAATACCAAAGACGACGCCAAAAGTAAAAATAGCGATGCTGATAAGTAAGATATTTTATTAAAAGGTACTATTGAGAGACAGTGCTAACTCCGCGCACCAAGGAAGGTTATGAAAATTATATTAGTACGTCATGGTCAAGCCGAAGATGAGACGCGTCCGGATAGTGCGCGTCAGCTGACTGACTTTGGTCAACAGCAAGCGGCACAGACGGCAGAGTATGTGACCACACACTATCATCCAGATTGTTTTATCGTCAGTCCTTATGATAGGGCGCAGCAGACGCTGGCTGCATTCCAGTCACGAATGCCCAACGTACTTTCAACAGTACAAGATAATATCACGCCCTCTGATGATGCCCGTGAGGCTTTAATTGATATTGCGAATATTGATGCAGAATGTCTGGTCGTTGTTTGTCATATGTCAATCGTCGCTTATATCGCAGGCTTGTTGACTGGTGATTATCCTGAGTCATTCTCTTTGGCAGAAGCCAGAGTGTTTGAAATGGAGTTTGTTATGACTGGGATGGCCACTGAAGTGGATCGTTTTGTACCTGATCAACCATACTAGGCTAGCCATTTCTTAGATAGGGTGAATTCAGAGTGAGGCAATCATGCCAATTAAGCGACTGGCTCAGCAGATAAAATGACTCAATCCTTTCTAAATAGTAGCACTGCTTCATCACAGTACTTTTATAACCGCAGCAATAATCGAGGACACGTTTAGTGTTACATGTTTGGTTACGAGCGCAGCATAGTCCGCTAGCTGTCTGGCGCGAAGATGTACAGCAATGGCAGACGGTTGATGGTTGGCAACAGTTACAAACTCTCTATGGTCATCATAAATCGAATGGCCAAAAGGCAATTTGTTTATATTTCCCCTCAAGTCATGTATTGCAAGTAGACACAGCGCTTAATAATGCTCAGCTCAAGCAGCTGGGTAATAGTGGTAAGCAGTATTTGTTTGAAGAAACCTCCCTAACGCCAGTTGAGCAATTGGTTATTCGTCAGTTGAGCCATGCTGATACGACGCAGCTGTACGCATTGGCACAAAGCGATATTGAGGCATGGCAGCAAAGTGCTCAGCTCGTGGGTATGAATATAGTGGCACTAATGCCAGATTTCCTATTACTGCCACCGCCAGAAGAAGGTGCAGGTCAGCAAGTGACATTATATCAAGATGATCAGACAATGCTTCTGCGTCAATCACTGTATCAAGGTATGGCTGTGAGCTATCTGCCATTAATTTTGGAGCGCTTCCCACACTTAACCGAAGTCATGCTGTTACCCTCTATTGATGTCTCAAGCGATAAAGAGCGTCATTTGGCTGAAACCACAGCACTCATCACTGATTATCAATTGTTATTGACGACATTGCCGACGACACCTAAGCCGATCGACAACCCAGAACGTCATGCCCTTAACTTCTTTATCAAGTCAACCGATTCGCAGTTATCTCCTTATCTGCGGGTAGCGATGATGGTTGCGTTATCAGCTTTGGTACTACAGATAGCAACCGATGGCGTACAGTGGTATCAATATAATGAGGCCGCCGCTGCCACCAAAACTGAAATCGCAGCGCAGTATCAATCTTGGTTCCCAGATGAGCCCCTCAGCACTCGAACCAAGCTCCAAGTACAATTACAGCCAAAACTGCTTAGCGACAGCCAGGCACCTGCATCACACATGGCAGCGCTGTCAAAGATATCACCCTTAATCAAACAATCTTCACTGCATGCGCAGACGCTAGTGATGCAGCCATCTGCACTCAGTTTTACGCTCATTGCACCTGATCGTGGCAGTTTGGATCAATTCACGAGCACGCTAGTAGCGCAAGGTTTGAATGCCAAGCTTGCGCAAGTGAGTAGTAATGATCAAGGTCAATTTAGTGCTCAGGTCACTGTGGATGTGGTGGAAAACAGCGATACGGCGAACACTCCGGCAGCATCATAATTCATCAGTGTATTGGTAAGAAAAGGTCAAAACATGAAACGATTACAGCGCCGTACCAAACGCAGTGCAGCTGTCTCTGCAACCAATACTAAGGCGCACGCATTCTCTGAGCGTATGAGCAGTTACCAAAATATGCTATCAACGCGCTGGCAAGCATTACCGCCACGCGATCAGCTAGCGTTAGCTATATTATCCGTATTTTTGTTGGTATTTATCGGCGGTTATGGTGGTTATAGCATTCATCAAGCGGCAAAAGAGAGCGAAAATGATTATCAGGAACAAGTGGCTGATTATTTTTGGTTGCGGGCGCAAGCAGGTAATATCGATAGTAATGCATTAAGTGCTGGCAATAACGCTAATGGAGAGGCTGACATGCCGCCTGCCAATCGCATTAGTGCGCTGCTAAATACCACAGGAATTACAGATGCTCAGGTCGTTGCGGCTGGTGATTCGGTGCAGTTAAGCTTTATCCACCCCAGTCAAGCTGTCGTAAGTACCGCTCTTGGCAAGTTAGAGCAGCAAGGTTGGCAGTTCACGCAGTTATCCATGCAGCAAGACCTAACGAATAAATCTATCCAAGTGCAAGCCACTGTCACTTTATAACTCGATACTGTTTAGTGGCAGGTATGGGCTTAATAGTAGAATATGAGTAACAGAACATGATATGTTCCAATCCAATTTATTAGTAACTCGCTTTTCAAATGGCATTTTGAGTTAGATGTCATTGAAAAGCCTTTTATCTGTCACCATTAAATGTTTATTAGCCACTGCTAACGATAGATATTTAGCGTAAAGCACTTTCTTCATAACGATACTGATGAGCATAGCTTTCAGCAGACAAGATTACTGACCAGCAAGGACAACGCAAACCAATGAGTGACAGTATGAGCAACGATAAGCGCCGTTCTTTAACCATTTACAATCACATCACTTATTTCTTATATGTGATTAGCTATTTTACCGCTGGTCTGCTGTGGATCGTGCCGATTGTGATGAATTATGCCAAGCGCCACGATGCTGATGGTACATGGTTATCCACGCATTTTGATTGGCAAATCAAAACGTTTTGGTACAGTATCGTTTGGTTTATTATCGGTATTGTCATCACAGCTTTTGCTTTAGGTGGTTTTGGTGTGAGTATGCTAGCTGATAGTGGCAATATCGCTATTGGTTCGACGTTACTGGCTGGCTTTGGTCTGTTGATTGTGACATTCACCTTTATCTGGCATTTATATCGAATTATACGTGGTTGGATTGCACTCACTGACGGCCGCCCAGTACCTTGATATAATATACTAGTTGTCTTTCGCTGTTGATTCAGTTGAGCTTAAAAGACAGTGAATTATTATGGCTATTTAATAAATGCTTGTATGCGCTGACGGTGGGTTAAATGTGGAAATTTACCGTGTGAAACTTTGCTCTTGTTTCTGTTAAGCTGATATAATCGCTCCGCCTGATTTCATTCATATTCTTTATCCACTATTTCTTTCGAGCAGGGTCCGCCATCACTATGTCTTATGCCTTACTTCGTCCTTTTTTGTTTAATATGGATCCCGAACACGCCCATGAGATGACGCTATCTTTATTGGATAAAGCACATAAAGCGCGTGTTTTAGGTTTGGCATATGGTCAGTCGATGCAGCCTACTGACTGTATGGGCTTGCAGTTCTCCAATCCAGTGGGTCTTGCTGCAGGCTTGGATAAAAACGGTGACTATATTGACGCGCTGGCTGAGCTGGGTTTTGGTTTTATAGAAGTAGGTACGGTCACGCCAAGACCGCAAGCAGGCAACGATAGGCCAAGACTGTTTAGAATCAAGCAAGCAGACGCCATCATCAACCGTATGGGCTTTAACAATGAAGGCGTTGATTATCTGATCGATAATGTCAAACGCTGCAAATACAAAGGCAATATCGGTATCAACATTGGTAAAAATGCGGACACGCCGGTAGAGCAAGCCGCAGACGATTATGTGTATTGCTTAGAGCGTGTGTACCCACATGCCTCATATATTACGGTCAATATCTCATCACCAAACACCAAAAACTTACGTGACTTGCAAAGTGGTGAGGCCCTGACCCAGCTGATGGATACGATTAAAAACCGTCACAGTCAACTAGCCACCGAATATGGTTTTTATGTGCCATTGGTGCTCAAGGTTGCGCCTGATCTAGAGCCACTGCAAGTTGACTATATCTCACAGCAATTATTAGACTTTGAAATTGACGGTTTGATTGCAACCAATACGACACTGAGCCGCGTGGGTGTCGAAGACTTACGTGATGGTGATCAAATGGGCGGCTTGTCAGGTCGTCCGGTGAGCCACATTAGTACCCAGATTTTACAACAGTTCTCTGATCAGCTAGATGGTAAAGTTGCTTTGATAGGTGTGGGTGGCATCGATAGTGGTGCCAAAGCCGTCAAAAAAATCGAAGCAGGTGCAGACATGGTACAGCTCTATACAGGTCTTATATATAGAGGGCCTGGGCTAGTACAGTCTTGTATTCAAGCAATCGGTGGCTATTATGATGCCATGGAAAGCTAGTCAAGTGAATAAGATGGTGAGGCGCAAGATATGAGCGTTCTAGATATTGTGATTGCTATTGTTGTCTTGATTGGTTTGTGGCGCGGCTTTCAAGTTGGCCTGATCAAAACAGCTGTGGGCTTAGTAGGCTGGTTTATCGCTCTTATCGCTGCGACTCGGCTCGCAGGATCGGTGTCGCCTCAGTTGTCTGGTGTTGTCCAAAGTCCCGTACTACAAATGGCCCTGGCCTTTTTGCTGGTGGTGATTGTGATATTGGCAGTTATGCACTTGGTGGCTTTTGTATTCTCAGGTGTGCTCAAGACACTGCGTCTGGGCGTGGTCGATAAAATGGCGGGCGGGGTGCTTGGTGCTGCCAAAAATGTACTGATGGTATTGGTTGTGTTAAGTGTGAGTGCGCCACTACTAGTACAAATGCCGCAATGGCAAACCTCAGTCCTTGCCCCTGAGCTGCTACCTTATGCACCCATGGGTAAAGCATTGGTGTCAGATGTGTTGGGTATGGCTTGGGATCAAGTCAATCAATCTTAATTTTCTATTGTTTTCATTCTTTTTATACTTCTAAATTTTTGCGCGTGTTATTGATTATCTAATGATAATTGATTAATTTTCTTATAAAGTCATCAGGTTAGCGGCGAATGACGGTATGTGATTTTAGCCACCTACTGTCAGCAGGTTTGCCGTTATTATCGTACTAATGTATGAGTCAAAATAGGATATAGCTATATGTGTGGAGTCATTGGAGTTGCAGCTCATGAGCCAGTCAATCAGATACTTTATGACGGCTTAACGATGCTACAGCATCGCGGGCAAGATGCAGCGGGTATTGTCACTTTGCAAGATGGTCGACTTTACCTGCGCAAAGAAAATGGTATGGTACGTGACGTCTTTATGAATCGTCATATGATGAAATTGGTCGGTAAATTTGGTATCGGCCACGTTCGTTATCCGACAGCGGGCACTTCTAGTAGCGCTGAAGCCCAGCCATTTTATGTTAACTCACCTTATGGTATCACGCTTGCGCATAATGGCAACTTGACCAATGCTGAGAGTTTGGCCAAATCTTTATATATCGAAGATCGTCGCCACCTCAATACCGATTCAGATTCTGAAGTGCTGCTGAACGTACTCGCACATGAGATGCAAAATCTAGGTAAGACGCATCCAACAGCCGATGACATCTTTGAAGCGGTAAAAGCCGTTTATAGACGCTGTGAAGGGGCTTATGGTGTTGTGGCCTTGATTACTGGTCATGGATTACTAGCGTTCCGCGATCCAAACGGTATCCGTCCGCTTATCTTTGGTAAGCGCATGGCAGAAAACGGCGGCACCGAATATATGGTCGCCTCTGAATCAGTCGCATTGACAGGTTCTGGCTTTACGATCGTTCGTGATGTAAAACCAGGCGAAGCTATTTTTATTGATTTGAACCATAAGCTACATACGCATCAATGCGTAGCGCCAAAAGAATATACACCTTGTATCTTTGAGTATGTTTACTTTGCCCGTCCAGATTCTATTATGGATAATATCTCAGTTTATAAATCACGCCTACGTATGGGTGAAAAATTGGCTGACAAAATCCTTGCAGAGTGGGGCGAAGATCATGACATTGACGTGGTCATCCCGATTCCAGATACGTCACGTACCTCAGCGATGGAGCTGGCGCTAAAAATGAACGTCAAGTACCGTGAAGGGTTTATGAAAAACCGCTATATCGGTCGTACGTTCATCATGCCAGGTCAACAGCAGCGCAAAAAGTCCGTTCGTCAAAAGCTAAGCGCGGTGCCATTAGAGTTTAAAGGTAAAAACGTGCTATTGGTTGATGATTCAATCGTTCGTGGTACGACGTGTCATGAGATCATTCAAATGGCGCGTGATGCAGGTGCTAATAAAGTGTTTTTTGCGAGTGCCGCGCCACCAGTCAAGTTTCCAAACGTATACGGCATTGACATGCCAGTGCGTACCGAGCTGATTGCTTCAGGCAATAGTGTTGAGGAAGTACGTGAGATCATTGGTGCTGACCGTCTGATCTTCCAAGACCTAGATGATTTGATCGATGCCGTCAAGGATACCAAGCACAGCAGAGTCGAAGGGTTTGATTGTGCTGTATTTAATGGCTGCTACATTACTGGCCAGATCAATGAAGCGTATCTTGACCATCTGCAAGAGCAGCGTAATGATACGGCCAAGACTGGTAAAAAAGGCGTGCAGATAGTGGCTGATACCCCAGTCGATATGATGGGTGTTGAAGAGCTTTAAGCCAGATAGCAATAAATATATTGCTTGAAAATAAAAAGCTGGATTCTATTAAGAGTCCAGCTTTTTTTTGCCAAAAATACCAGTAAAATTAAAGCTGGGTGTTGGTATAAGATAGGCTGTTGTCAGATCAAAAAATTGGTAAATATCCAGACAAAACCATTGATCGCGGCAATACCAACGACCATGCTGACCAATAGCTGGCGGCTAATATGGTAAATAAAGAGTACCAGTATAAGCGCACAAATCTGGGCCATTAACAGATGTAGCTCAGGATCACTCAAGGCAATATCCACTGGCAAGTTCTGATATGACAGACTGGTTAAGATAAGTAAGACCATCACTGACAACGGTAAGCTCTCATTCAGTCGATGTAGCCAAGGCGTATCTAAAACTTTTCTAGGGATTAATGCTGGTAACGCACGAGTGATGAACGTCACTGCCGCCATCGCAAGTGTTGCAAAAATAAGATAACTACTGGTCATAAGATTCTCCTATTTCATGACGCTGCATCCAAAATCCACGTACCAAAATCATCAGCATACAGATAGTAATGGCGACTAGCAGCAACCAATCGCTGGTAAATAGCGAGGCAATGACTAAACCAATGACAGCAATACCAATCGGGAAGTAGCGCTGGATACTTTGAAATTGCTCATAAGCCAAAATTGCAAACAGACAAACCAAGGCAAAATCCAAATGTGGAATTAAGTCACTAAGCGTACTTCCAATCATCACGCCGATGGCACTCGCGAGCACCCACCAGCTTTGGTTAAATAAGCTAATAGGGAGTATGAGTGCTTGTCGTGCCTCGTTTGGCAAACTGGTCATGACTGAAAAGGTCTCGTCAGTCAGGGCAAATAAGCAATACGTTTTTGCCAGTTTATGTTTTGGTAGATATTGCAATAGTGGTATACCATAAAACACGTGGCGTAAATTAATAGCGGCGATATTGGTCGCGATGTTACCGATCGGCAGACCAGCGCTTAGCATTGGCAAACAAGCATATTGAGCCGCTCCAGCATAGAGCACAATGCTGAGCATAACCGTTGCCCATACAGGAATACCAGCAACTTGTGCCAGTACACCAAAGGCAATACCAGCAGGCAGATATCCCATGGCAACGGGCAAGCTTTTTTTGAAGCCCTCAGCCCAATCGTGAGTGCGTTCTTGTTGATGACTGAGTTCGTTTGAATGAGTGGTCACATGGCATCCTAAATTTTCTTACACTGTTTTTATAAACGGATTGTTTTACACTTAAAAATAAACACTGTATTGCGTCAAAACGGTATGTGATGGCTGTATGATAAATGACTGCGTGATCATTGGCTGTACAATAAAAAGTGTTTAAGCCTCTGGCTGTAGCCTCTCATAACTACCTGATTGATGAGCACGAAACAAAAATCCGCCTAAGATAATTAGCCTCAATAGCAGTAAGCACCATACACTCAGCCAAATACCGGTCATATCCCATTGCTGATAAAGCAGCCAGCTCAACGGAAAGAAAATAGCAGCTAGTATCAGTGCAGCATTACGAATCACATTGCCTGCTGTCAAACCAAAAAATATACCATCTAACCAGTAGGCTCCAACACCCACGAGGGGTAACAATACGGCATATAGGTGGTACTCATAGGCGAGGGCAAACACCGATTCAATATTGGTCATAAAATCTAGATAACTTGGCATAGCAAGCCACCAGATAGCGCTCAGCAGGATTGCTAGGCCATAACTGACAATGCCCGTGCGTTTTATGATCATCAAAAAACGTGGCCAGTCACGCCGACCAACAGCTTGTCCGCTCAAGGTCTCAGCAGAGACAGCAACGCCATCAAGTGCAAAAGCTGAGATGCTCAATACCTGTAGTAAAATGGCATTGGCGGCCAATATCACATCGCCACTTTGAGACGATAGCCGAGTAATCCAAGCAAAACTGAGCGTTAAAATAAGAGTACGGACAAAAATATCTTTATTTAAAGAAAATAGCCTAAGCATTTTATTTTTTGTAAAATGCTGCTTATCTGCTCTGAGTAAAGCTGTCCATGATACCTTTAAGTGATGGCGGCTTAGTGATAACGCTAGTAACACACCTAACCAAAACGCAATGGTCGTACCCAATGCCACACCAACCAAGCCCATATTCATAATGAACACAAAAAATAAAGTCAGAACGATATTGATCAGAGCAATAAATCCCTGCTGATACAGCATATATCGTGTCTTGCCTTGCCCTGCAAACCAACCTATAAAGGCAAAGTTCATCAGCTCAGCGATCACTCCCCAAAACCGGACATCCAAATAGGTTTTTGCAGCGCGACCACTTTCAGGATTGGCTGATAACACTTGTAACCCAACATCGATCAGCCAAGGTTTTGCGAGTAGCAAAATGCCACCAATGATGAACGCCAACAACAAAGCGCGTTGTAAAATAGAGAGTAGCGGTGACGCTGTTGTCGCAGTGCTCCCATTGTTATCAGCATGATTGGTCAGCTGTCCTAAAGCTTGCGCGGATAGACCAGAGGAGGCGTATTGTAAAAAGTTAAAGCTAACGAGCAACAAGGACAATAGCTGTATTGCCAAACCCATGCCAGCCAGTTTGGCCGTCTCATTCATATTACCGACAATCGCTGTGTCGATCACACTTTGCAAGGGCATGGCGAGATTGGCGAGTAGTACAGGTAGGGCAATGGCAATGATACGCTTATAGCTGGTATCCATAGGCGGCATGACGTTGGATGCTGAGGTATTGGCTGGCATTGGTGGCTCGTTTATACTGAGAAGATAAAGAGGGCAATATATTATTTGGTTTTGGCAAAGCAGCAATGCAACGCATTTGATAAGTGAGGCAAAATTGCTATAAAGACAAAAGCACCTAGACTCATTATTCATAAGTCAGGTGCTCTTGTCGAAACATTATTACTATTTCATCAGCGATAATACAAAGGCTAACCGTACGCTACATAAGTGTACTACGTCCTCTAATATACCTTACTAGACGTTGTCTTGCTCAAACATTTTTGGATCATTAAAAGTGACAATCTCTTCTTCAAACTCTGGCTTCACTTTTACGATAAAATCATCGCGTGATAGACCCATGCGTAATGGAATCGAGCTTGCAATATAAGTCGATGAGTAAGTACCTGCAAGTAGACCAATAAATAGCGCGACTGAGAACCAGTATAATCCTTCACCGCCTAGGAACAACATGGCCAATACGACCAATAGGACCGTTGAGATGGTCATGATGGTACGGCGTAGGGTTTCAGTCAAAGACAAGTCAATCGTCTGCTCTGGGGTAATACCACGGACACGGCGGAAGTTTTCGCGGATACGGTCATAAACAACAATCGTATCGTTCAATGAATAACCAATCAACGCCAATACAGCAGCTAATACCGTTAAGTCAAAAGGGAAGCCAAATAGCGCAAATACACCAATGGTCACCACTGCATCGTGAAATAGCGATAATACGGCACCTAACGATAGTTTGAACTGGAAACGTAAGGCAACATAACCAAGCATAGATACTAATGCTAGCACGAGTGCCATGACTGAGTTGAGGTAAATCTCATTACCCACTTGGCTACCAATGATATTAACGTTGCTGATAGTGGCGGTATTGTTAGGTAATGCTAATGCTTGAGTTAGGTCAGTATTCAGCCCATCAACGTTATCAGACTGGGGCGGTAGTCGTACCAGTAGCTCTTCACGTGTACCGAGATATTGAACGACAGCATCATCAAAACCATTGTCTGCCAGTGCTTGTACCACGGCAACTTGCTCAACAGGCTGCTCATAACGAATGTCCGCTGAGACACCACCAGTAAAATCAAGACCCAAGTTCAGACCGTTGACTGCAATAGCAATGATACTACCGATCACCATAAATAAAGATAGCAGCGCCATTGGCTTTTCTATCTTCATAAAGGGAATGATACGCTGATTACCAACGGCTTTGATACCGCCCTCAGCCATGGCTGCGGCATCATCAGCCGCGTCACTTGCTGCTAGGTTAGGATCAACAGCAGTAGAGAGTGCTTGATTGTCTGTACCAGCTTGGCCTTTACCACCACGGCGGCCACTACTTTTGCCAGATTTGGTGGTAGTTGGGTTATTGGTTTTGGTATTGCTACCTTTCCCATCACGGCGTGGTTTTTTGCGGCGGCGCGTGCTTGCATTGGTCGCATCACCATTTGAGCCATTTTGATCAGGATTTTTCTGCTGTTCTAAAGGGTTATTATTTTCGATCGCCATAGTGTTCTCCTAACCGATGCTCAGACTTTTGATTGATTTACGCTTACCATAAGCAATTTGTACCAGTGCACGCGTCACCAAAATAGCGGTGAACAGTGAGCTGACAATACCAATAGCTAGCGTAACCGCAAAGCCTTTAATCGGACCCGTACCAATCGCAAATAGGATAAACGCGACCAATAGCGTTGTGATGTTGGCATCAAAAATACTACTAAACGCCCGATCAAAACCTGCCACGATGGCGGATTTTGGCCGTACACCATTGGCAATCTCTTCTCGTATCCTCTCGAAGATCAGTACGTTGGCATCAACCGCCATACCAATGGTCAAGACGATACCAGCAATACCAGGTAGCGTCAGTGACGAACCCAAAATTGACATAATCGCAATAATGATAATAACGTTCACTGCCAATGCCACGTTGGCAATCACACCGAACAGGCGATAGAAAATAATCATAAATGCAAAGACTAATAGATAGCCAACCTGCGTAGAGAATAGGCCTTTATCGATATTTTCTTGACCCAATGATGGGCCAATGGTGCGTTCTTCTACAAAGTACATCGGTGCGGCAAGTGCACCTGAGCGCAGTAGTAGCGCAAGCTCAGCGGCCTCAGCTGTGCTATCAAGACCAGTAATACGGAATGATGAACCCAGTACTGCTTGAATATTGGCACGGTTAATGACCTTGGTTTCAGCATAAGGCGTACGTACTTCAGTCGTCTCACCAGTCGCTGGATCTTCTTCGTAAGTGATTCTTTGCTTGTTTTCAATGAACAATACAGCCATCTGTTTGCCAACAGCGGTGCGAGTGGCGTTTTGCATGAGCTTGCCGCCTGCACTGTCCAAGGTAATGCTTACTTCCGGTAGACCACTTTCATCTAGGCCAGTCTGTGCATTGGTCACTTTATCGCCCGTGACGATCGCTTGGCGATCTAGCAATACTGGTGGACCATCGAGTGTCTCAAATGGGAATGCTTCAGTACCTGCTGGAGGGATACCGCCTGTGTAGGTATCAGCGTCTTCTGCCACCATACGGAACTCAAGGTTGGCAGTACGACCAAGAACACGTTTCGCTTCAGCAGTGTCTTGTACACCGGGTAGCTCGACCACGATACGGCTGGACCCTTGAGATTGTACCAATGCTTCTGTCACACCCAGCTCGGCAATACGGTTACGCAAGGTTGTCAAGTTTTGATTGACCGCGTAACTATTGATTTCGTCAAGCGTGGCATCGTTGTATGACAATACCAATGCAGGACCTTGATCATCAATAGAAGACTGCAAATTGAAGGTATTGCTCATGGAGCCTTGCAAAATGTTTTGTGCACGATTACGGGTATCTGTATCAGCAAAATGTAGTACAACGCCGCGGTCTTCGGTTTTTATACCTTTAATCGCCACTCGCTCAGCACGTAACTCGCGTCGCATATCACGACTGGCGCTGTTCAAGCGCTGTTCAAGCGCCTTGTCCATATCGACTTCTAGTACAAAACGTACACCACCGCGTAAATCAAGGCCAAGTTTCATCGGTTTGGCACCGATATCACGCAGCCACTGCGGGGTCGTTTGTGCTAAGTTGAGAGCGACCACATAGTCCTCACCCAAGTTTTGACGTAGTACTTCTTGCGCTTTTAGCTGATCGACTGGGTTGTTAAGACGTACCAGTGCACTGTTGCCCTCAAACGTACCATTATGATTCTCTAGACCCGCCTCTTCGAGCAAGCTTTGAGACTGGGTCAAGATACCTTCAGACAATTGCGTACCGGCTGCTGCGCTCGTAATCTGCACGGCAGGTTCGTCAGGGTATAAGTTAGGAGCAGCATATAGACCGGCAATGATGAGCACGACGGCAATAAGTAAGTATTTCCAAGCGGGATATTGCATAATCACTTCTTTAAGTTGATAAACGACTGGCGACGTGAGCCACAAGTTAGCAGATGGGAAGTTAGCGACAGCAATGGTCGACTGCCATATTGAGCAGGCTCCATTGCGATCATCCGCGGTGATAGTAAAACATAAAACAGTAAAGCAAATAATACAGACGTATCTTTACCCAGTCACCAAAAATATCATTGGTGAAACAGGCAAAGTCAATATATCTACAGGCTAGGCTAGCTTATATAGATGCCGTACCTTACTACCTTAATAGCGACTACCTTAATAGCGAAAAATGACCGTAAATGATATACGGTCATTATTTGGTCATTGCACCCAGTGGTGATACGACCATTAAATTACTACCGATAAAGCTCAGTAACAATTAAACGCTTTCGATTGTGCCAGCAGGCAATACTGAAATAACAGAAGCACGTTGTACTTTTACGTCAGTATTGTTGTTTAAGCTTACGACGGCGTAATCGCCTTCTATCGCTTTAATACGACCCATCAAGCCACCAGCAAAGATGATTTCGTTGCCAGCAGTCAATGCATTGACCATTGCACGGTGCTCTTTGGTACGTTTAGACTGTGGACGGATAACCAAAAAGTAAAAAATGGCAAAAAAGGCAACAGGCAATATAAGTTGACCGAACTGTTCCATATTTCTCTCTCAATAAAGGGTAGGTAAAAATAAAATTAGACGCATAGTAACAAAAAATCCCAGACTTGGTAACTGTTAATCATAGGCTGAGCGTGTTTTTGTTGATGTAATGGCAGAGAATAAGCCACCGGATAGCAGGATAATATTTTTGCTATATCAAATATATGATGCCAAAATGATCAATATCATATGCCATTGAGCCAAATAATATTGAGGCAATACCAAACAATAAAAGTCATCAAAAAATAAAAACTTAAAAATAGTGACTTATTGTGAAAAGATATCATCAATGCTACTATCAAATGGCAATGACTGCCTGCATTTAGTATGCTATTTATCGAAGCACTATTTTAGCTTTGAGACGGTGTCTAAATCAGCATTGAGCCGTTATGACTATTGATCAGTAGATATCTGATATCAACTCGATAATGTATATGATTGGCTCGTTATATCATCTTCCTTTTTCTCTTTTTAGGTTACCCAACTTGTTCACCACTTTTATGTTTGTACCTCGTTTATGTCGTCCGCGTGCTCATCGTGAAGACGCATCTGCAGAGCCTCCCCCGAGAATGACGATTAATTCTCGATTTGGTTATACCTTCTTTGCCGTGCTTTGTGCGTTGGCGCTGATGTTGCCGCATTCTGTGTGGGCGGCGGGTGCTGCATCGCCAACCGCTGTGGCAGCCGCACCAACTGCCCTAAACGTGGGACTATTGATATTTTTTGTGGCTGTTGCTATCGGTATCTCATTTGTGTGCTCTTTATCAGAGGCCGCATTACTGAGCATGACACCATCCTATATTGCAGATGTACAAGAAACCAATCCCAAAAAAGCGGATATGCTAAAGAGCCTAAAGGTCGACAATATCGATCAATCACTGGCAGCTATCTTGACCTTGAATACCGTTGCTCACACGTTGGGTTCTATCGGAGCGGGTGCCCAAGCCACCATTGTATTTGGTAGCGCATGGTTTGGATTGTTCTCAGCCATTATGACACTGGCTATTTTGTTCCTGTCTGAGATTATTCCAAAAACACTAGGCACTGTCTATTGGCGTCAGCTAAGTGGTATGGTGGCGTACTTTGTCCGCGGTATCATTATGATTTTATACCCACTTATTTGGGTATCAGAGCGTTTGACGAAGTTATTAGTACGCGGTAAAGAACCGCAAACGTTCAGCCGTCGTGAGTTTGCAGCCCTTGCTAGCATCGGTGAAGAATCGGGTCAAATCGATCCACTAGAGTCGCGCATCATTCGCAATCTACTAGCATTCGGCGCGATCAAAGTTGAAGACATCATGACGCCGCGCTCAGTGATGCTCGCATTTGAAGAAAACAAAACAGTGGCTGAGTTATTGGTTGATCGTCCAAAGCTCACGTTTTCTCGATTGCCCATTTATGATGGTGATCTAGATAACATTACTGGTTTTGTTTTAAAAACTGACATGCTATTGGCAAAAGTCAACCATGCCACGCACAAGCCTTTGACGCAGTTCAAAAGAGACATCACGTTTGTATTCTCTAAAATGAAACTGTTTGATCTGTTGGAGCTTATGCTAAAAAATCGTATTCATATCGCAATTACCGTTGGCGAATATGGTGAAGTCAAAGGGTTGGTCACATTAGAAGATGTATTTGAGACATTATTAGGTCTTGAGATTGTCGATGAAATAGATCGCGTGGAAGACATGCAAGCTTTGGCTCGACAAATGATGGACAGACGGGTTGAGCGTTTGGGTATGAAACTCAGTGATGATGAGCAGTATGAAGATAGCAATAGTGAAAACAAATTCTAGCGTTATCGATTGATTGAGTGCTATTGCTATTATCACGACCAAAGTTGTTGAAATCAGAGGATATAATAACCTTCGATTCAAAGAACGGCTTTTGTGAGCATCCTGTGCTTTTATATTCGCAATAATTACACAGGGTGTCACACGGCTGTGAGAATTCAATGATAGGCTCGGCCTATTATATGAGTACGCTTATACCAATATATACTGCTAAACTAGATGTTATAAAAACGCTCACTGTCAATATATGACAACAACCAATATATGACAATAACGAAAGTAGCATCGCTAAGGACTATCATGAAACGACTATGGGGAAAGAGCTTAATGACTCTATTACTGAAGGGCGCTAGTATAACTGCGATAGTAGCAGTGGCCAGCACAGTGAGTATCAGTGCGCAAGCTGCCACCATGACCGAAGCTTTGGTGCAAAACTATGCCGCAGCAATGAAATCATCTGCAAATAGTCAGAGTATCAATCAAGTCGCGCGTCTGGTATCTGATGATGCGTTGATTTCATTATCTAGAAAAGGTAAATCTACCAGCTTAGACAAAGATGCATATTTGAAGCTGCTGCAAAACAGCTGGAATGATACGTCCAATTATCGCTACGATATTTCTGTAGATAACATTGTTATTACAGGAGATCAGGCAAAAGCCAATGTAACGACAAATGAGAGCTGGACGAAAGACGGTCAGCAAACATCATTTGTTACGACATCTCGTGTAACGCTGACGGTATCTACTGGTAACGCTGTATTATTACGTGCAGTATCACAAGTAGCTATTAACTAGATACTGGTCAATACAATCTATTAGATACTAATAAAAATGATTATTAGTGTCTTTTATATTAGGCTGGTCTTTACTTTACGTTGCATACTATACTATCTCTCAACTTTGTCTTATCACTTTCTGTCGTTAGGAAACTTCCAATATCATGTCTACTGTGCTATCAAAATCTCGCTCGTTTGTTGCGTTACCATTGACTCTTGCGGTATCAACTTTACTCATCAGTGCGTGTAGCAACACCTCAACAGTAAAAAATAAAGGTGCAACCAATAGCTCAGCTATTATTACCAAGCGTCCTGCTAATCAAGGGGCGACTACGAGCACTGCAGATTACTCAACTGCGTTTTTGGATGCAGAGAGCTTGGATGAATTGGCAGATCTATTAGAAGCCACTGACATGACGATGGTGGAGGGCAACCAGCTTGCTATTCAGCAGTATGGTGATCTATGGAATCGTTTGCGTGCCGGCTATCGTATGAACGGTGGTAAGCCGATTTATAATCAGCGTATCGAAGGGCAAAAGAGTTGGTTTACCAGCAGACAAGACTATCTAAACCGTTTGACGGCGCGTGCCAGTCGCTACATTTACCATACGGTACGAGAGGCTGAGCGCCGCAACATTCCAACAGAGCTGGCGTTGTTACCAGTTATCGAAAGCTCGTACGATCCAAGTGGTACCAGTAGTGCAGCAGCGGCAGGCCTATGGCAGTTTATCCCAAGTACAGGTCGTATCTATGGTCTGAATCAGAGCAGCACCTATGATGGTCGCCGTGACGTTATCGAATCAACGCGCGCCGCTTACGACTTTTTGACCGCGCTACATAACCAGTTTGGTAGCTGGGAGCTGGCGCTAGCCGCCTACAACGCAGGACCTGGTCGTATCCAAAAAGCGATTGATGCCAATGCCGCACGTGGACTACCAACAGACTACTGGTCACTACAACTACCAACTGAAACCATGAATTATGTGCCGCGCTTTTTGGCAGTAGCCGAAATCGTGGCCAAGCCTGAACAGTATGGCGTATATCTACCAGCTATCGCTAACCGTCAGCATTTCCGTAGTGTGCCGGTCAACTATGGTGTGAGCTTATCTGAAGTATCACAGCTTACAGGCGTGAGTTATGATGAGTTAGAGCGACTCAACACGGCATTGACTTCAGGTCGTGTGGATTCCTCTGGTCCACAGCGCGTTATCATTCCTAACGATGTTAGCTTGAACGCTGATGCCAAACTGAGTCTATTGCGTGGTAATGGCACAAGCAATGTATTGGCTTTTAGCAATACGAGCACCCCAACTACAACGACACCAAGCTACAATAGCAAGCCATACACTTCATCGTCATTGCCCTCCAGCAGTAGCGCATTGGCTGATTATGCTGCCAGCGCAAGCGTACCTCAGCAAACAACGAGCTATATCTCACCGTCTGCTCAAACGACTAGCAGCTCTGTCTATAGTGGTAATGCCTCAGTACGTACTGAGCCGCCAATAACCAATGCAGAAACCAAAAAAATCAATGCTGAGCTCAAGAGCAGCAACAGTCTACCGACTACCTCAGCTCAGATTACTCAGAATAATACGATTGTTCAAGAGCCACCGCTTAGCAAAGAAGAGCGCGACTTCATTGCCAACCAAATCCGTAGCAATACCTCTGAGACCAACGTTATTAACGCGGATGGTAATATCAACCTATCAGCCGTACAGACGCAGCAGTCTATCTTAGAAGCAAGCGGTGAAGAGAAAAAGCTGAGCTTTGCTAAAACGTCAGTTAGTAAACCAAAACCACAAGGCACGCGTACCACCTATACGGTCAAACGTGGCGATACGCTATCGAATATCGCAAGCCGTGCAGGGGTAAATTGGCGTGATATCGCAGAATGGAACCAAATAGATGCCAGTGCCAACTTACTATCTGGCAGCACGTTGTATCTATACAACGCCAAAACTATCGAGCCGCTAAGCGCTGCCAGTAACCCAGCCGCCAATCAGCCTGAAAGCTATGTTGTACAAGGTGGCGACACGCTTATCGGTACGGCCAACCGTTTTGGTTTATCGGTCACACAGCTTGCCAGCTACAATAACCTCAGTAGCCGTGCTGATCTGCTCAGAGGACAAAAGCTCTGGCTAGTACCTGGTAAGGTAAAAGCGCCCGCCACAACACCTGCGGCACCATCTACCAGACCAAGTAAATCAAGCACTGCGACTAAGAACTATAAAGTAAAACCGGGTGACGGTCTGATTGCATTAGCGCGTCAATTTAACGTATCGACAGACACGTTAGCTAGCCTGAACGGTATCAATAGCACAAGCTCACTGTATGTGGGTCAAACACTAAAAGTACCTGCTAGTGTTAATTTCGATGCAGCAAGCACCACAAGCTCTAGTAGTGCTAGTAATACAAGCTCAGTAGCGACCACCAGCTATAAAGTAAAATCAGGTGATACCTTGATCGGTATTGCAAATAGCTTGGGTGTTAGTGCAGCAGAGATCGCTGCTGTAAACAGTAACTTTGATGCAAGAGCGCGCTTACAACGTGGGCAAACGATTAAAGTACCGGTTTCAAAAGAGTTAGTTGATCGCCAACTGAATGATAAAGCCGTCAGCTATAAAGTAAAATCAGGTGATACGCTAACCGGTGTCGCCAAACGCTATAATATCGGCTTGAGCGATTTAGCTTCAGCAAATAACCTGAGCACGACTTCTAACTTGATATTAGGTCGTACTATTACTATTCCTGCGGGTGGTAGCGTGGCAAGCTCTTCGGCTTCTACAAGCTCTTCGGCTTCTAATAGTAGTCAAAGCAATAGCAGACAGAGTAGTAGCAGCGGTAAAAAGCTAGGAAATACTGAAAACTACAAGGTCAAATCTGGCGATGGCTTGATTGCCTTAGCTCGCCAGTTTGGTGTCTCTGTAGAGGATTTGGCAGCGACCAATGACTTGGCAACAAACGCTCAACTGCAGCGTGGACAAACTCTAAAAGTGCCAAAAGCGACGGTGAGCTATACGGTTGGCTCAGGTGATAGCTTGATTGGTTTAGCTCGTAAATATGGTGTATCAACCCAAGAATTGGCTGAGATGAATAATATCGCTGCTGATACTATGTTGCAACGTGGTCAGCGTCTGACGGTACCCAATCGTTAAGCAATAACGTATTATCGAATGATATATACGTACATATCGCCAATATAAACCGTAACGCATAAAAAAGCTGCTCTATATAAGAGCAGCTTTTTTTTACGTAAAAATAGGTATCTTAAGAGATCTGATATCTAATGGAGTCTATTAACTAGACAGTTTGAGTTTTGATAGACTCAAGATAACTTCTGATGTTGCTAACATAGTGCATTGCTTGGCCATAACGGCTGTTTGATGCTTTGTTGTCCGCCAAGTACGCATAAACGTTCGCCCAGCTCTTGTCGTCAATGCCTTGGGCGCGTAATTTACGCTGAATGCTTTTCACCGCATTTGGACCCATATTATAACCAGCAAGTGCAAACCAGACGCGATCAGTCTTGGGTACATCCGCGAAATCTGCTTTCATTTGCTCTAGATAACGAGCACCGCCGCCGATACTTTGATAAGGATCAACGCGATCTGACACTCCCATGGCCTTTGCAGTGTTATTGGTCAGCATCATAAGGCCGCGTACGCCAGTCGGAGATACCGCATTGGCATCAAGATGTGACTCTTGATAACCCATAGCAACCAACAATTCCCAATCATGATTGTAATTGCGCGCTTGCTCTTCAAACGAAGACTGATAATCAGGCAGTTTTTCTGTCAGTGTTTTTTGGAAATGATCCTGACTATAAGCATCTTTTAGCAAATTCTGATTATAAAATGCCGCTAATTTTTGAGTGTTTTTTAGCTTAATGCTATCGCACAAGAAATAACTGGCTTTTTTTGATAATGGGTCATTAGATGAGCTAAATGTCCAGCTTACTTTTGGATGTAGGCCGTTTTTTGTCAAACTGGCATCATAGCCGCAGCTGACATTAACAGATGAGAGATTGAGCTGACTTTTTAGTTTAGTGCTGGCAGTGGTCAACGCCATATCAGCATCCCCTGATCTCAATGCCTTAAGCGCTGCCTCTTCATTGGCATAGGCTTTTAAGTCAATATCCACACCAAGCTCGTCTGCATAGGTGCGCACGAGATCAAAACCAAAGCCATGTTGGAAGCCATCAGTGGCAAAATAAGTACTATCACCTGGGACAGCGGCAATGGTCAAAGTGTTTTGCAGCATGACATTGGCATAGGCTGATACCTTTGTATTCATTGTCGTTAGGCTCTGTGCAGGCAAAGAGAGCAGAGCGATACTGGATACTTGTGCCAGCTTCTTGGTTCTGGCAAAACGACCCGACGCAGTAGGGGTAGATGAAACGATGTTACTTTTGGTGTTAAGTAGGCGTTTAGATGGACGCAGTAAATGAGAAATACGACGTTTGGCACCTTGCGCAGATCCTTTGACACGATAAGTAATACGTTGCATGGATGTCTCCTGATTTTAGCCATCCTTCTTACCGCAAAAACGCGTAAAAATACATGCACATCATTTGGCATGTATCAATACAGCATTTCAGACGACATCATACTTTTGAATAAAATAAGTATCAGTCATCCTGCTTGATTATAGCGCCACTAGCATGCTCTCTCTAAGAGTTAGCGATGTGGATTTTGGGTTAGCCAATGATCATTGCATGATTTTGCGCGCCGTTTTGAGGGTTTAAAACCGGCTTATCAAAATTTGGGCGCAAGACTACACGAAGGATGTAAATCAGATGATTCCTTCATCGATCATTCATTATGGCTAATGGCCAAACAACTATATATCAAACATAGGTAAGGTCATGAGTAAGTTATTGAGACAACGACACCGTCAAAAACAAAATGTCATCATTTACTATTTGAGCAAATAAAGCCACTTTCTTTGACTGTCTCGGTTCTATGAGCTAGCGATACCGTAAATGGTTGGTAATAAATTTGCTAGCTCATAAGTTGTCCAGCGATGAGGGTAAGCGTCTTAACCAAATCTGATAGGTGAAAATATCCGCTATCAAATCAGTTGAGCAAACTGTCACCGCGACACTAAAAATAAACGCACGATGCTACTACGATATATAGTGGGCTATCGTGCTTTAGTCAGCAGTGCTCCAAAGTCATGTTGCTTATAGTGCGCAGCAAACTCTTGGATAACCACCAATATCATTATAGTGCCATAACCGGAAGCTGTAATAATGGGAAGTTTCATGACAAAACGTTCTTTCTTACAGGTAGTAATATGCGGATATCGCTTGTATTATTCAAGTAGAGTTAAGAAAAAAGCGATAAAACTTAACAATTGAGATATAAACGGTTAAATGTCGCTATATTATGGGCGTACTATTCACAAACTCATTAATGAGTTTTGCGATTATGGCTATAATAACGCCTATAGACTTTATTAATCGTCTCGAGTTCTGTCCTAATGATGGCCACTATATTGGCTATCTTATGCTGGGTTTTCAATATCAACAAAGGTTACTGGCAGTCCAAACTTTTGGGCAAGCATCTCTCCTAGTGCTTTAATACCGCCGCGCTCTGTTGCGTGATGACCACAAGCAAAGTAATCAATACCCAGCTCACGAGCGATATGCGTGGTACGCTCAGAGATTTCACCAGAGATATAGGCGTCACAGCCCATTATGGCAGCCTGTTCGATCATATCTTGGGCGCCGCCTGTACAGATGCCGATACGTTTGATCACTCTCTCACTATTGGCAGTCGTTTTCGCATTATTACCAGAGTGATACTCATAATTAGAGGAGATATATAGTGGGGTGCGGCCAAGCGCTTGAGTAATCTTGGCGATAAGGCTATCAGCACTCTGCGGTGTGCAAGTGGCGATATTACCAACAGGGTGTGATTCGTTGGGGTAGAGCGCGCCAGTAATGGTCATATCTAGTATGTCTGCCAGTTTTGCATTGTTACCAATCACGGGGTGTGCATCAAGCGGTAAATGATAGCCAATCATAGAGATACCATGCTGCATCAATTTACGGATACGGCGGCCTTTCATACCAGTGATAGGCGCAGGTTCACCTTTCCAAAAGTAGCCATGATGCACCATAATCGCATCGGCATTGTCAGCGATAGCCGCATCAATCAGCGCCTCGCACGCTGTCACGCCTGTAATGATACGCTGTATGGGTGTTCCGCCATCTACTTGTAAGCCATTTGGCGCATAGTCTTTAAACACACTGGCAGATAAATACTCGTCACAAAATTGCGTCAATGATTCTGCGCTGATGCTGTTGGTTGAAGGTTCAGTAGTCGTGTTTTGGGTCATTAGGTTTCCTTATTGTTATTGCCTTGCAGTAATGCATTGTCATTCAAATATAGTGCTTCAAAAAAGTTGTTTGAAGACGGAGACTCATAAAAGATAAATAATTGATCATTATCTATCTCAAATATCTGATAGCGATGATTTTAGCATGGCATTGTAAGAGAGTAGACAAGATGGATAACTGAAATGGTACACGATACGTTACTATTTCACGGCATTGCGGTTATAATTTATACATGTGAGTCTGCCTAGCTGGCTATCAATGCTGGTTATCAATTGTCTCATTGGATAATGAGGGTTGATACTGGTAACCCTTCCAATTATTTCCCACTGTCGATCTGCATTAAATTTATAGAGGTTCTATATGTCGTCATCCCAGAACACCAATAACAAGGCGTCTTTATTAAAATGGTTGCCTTGGGTCTTATTGCTGCTAGTGTTAGTAGCGTTTATCTGGTTGTTCACGAGTATGAAGTCATCATCGGAGGCCACGTGGGAGCCGCCGAGAACCCCGCCAGCCGAGCAGCAAGCGTCAGAGCCAGTTGCGGATACACCAGCGCCCATCTCTTCTTATCATAATGCGGTTGCGCGAGCGTCACAGTCGGTCGTCAATATCTACACCACACAAACGATGACAGAGCATCCTTATATGGATGATCCCGTATTGCGCCGGTTTTTTGAATATCATGGTGGCCCATCACAAGAGCAGGGCAGTACCAACCTAGGCTCTGGTGTGATCGTATCAGAAGATGGCTATATCGTGACCAATGCGCATGTCATCGAAAAAGCGGATGAGATCACGGTTGCATTCAATGATGGACGCAAGAGCCGCGCCAAAATCATCGGTACAGACCCTGATAGTGATCTAGCAGTGATTAAGGTCGATATGACAGGATTGACGCCGCTTGGTTTCCGCGAAGATCCGATACGTGTAGGCGATTTGGCATTGGCAATTGGTAATCCATTTGGGGTCGGTCAGACCGTGACGCAAGGGATTATCTCAGCGACTGGGCGTACTGGACTGGGCGTCAATAAGTTCGAAGACTTTATCCAGACGGATGCGGCGATCAATCCAGGTAACTCAGGTGGCGCTCTGGTTGATGCTCGTGGTGAGCTAGTCGGTATCAATACGGTGATCTTCTCGCGCTCTGGTGGCTCTATGGGTATTGGCTTTGCGATTCCTACATCATTGGTCGAGCAAGTGATGAACGCGCTGATCAAAGATGGTCGCGTCAGTCGTGGTTGGCTCGGTATCGAAATTCAGTCACAGCTACGTGACCCAACGCAGCTAGAGACGTCAACTGGCGTGGAAGTGCTAAACGTCATCGAAGGCAGTCCTGCTGCCAAGAGTGGTTTGCGTGTTGGCGATATCATCCTAACCATCGATGGTGTCGAGATGACTGATGCCAATACCTTGATCCAATATGTCGCTCGTAAGCCACCAACGACAGAGCTGAATGCCCAGATATTGCGCCAAGGCAAAAACGCTCAAGTAAAAATAATGCTAGAGGAGCGTCCCGCACAAGAACCTATCGATCGTCCTGTCGTTCTACAGGGTGAGAGCATGGATGGAATGGGCGGCAGTATCCAAGGTGATGAGCAAGCACCTATGATGTCAGAAGCAGAGCGTGATCGCATGCGCGAAGAGCTAATGAAACTGTTTGAGCAAGATTCTGTAGCACAATAAAGTGTGTTGCTACAATAAAAAGCGCGCTCCTTATCTAAAGGAGCGCGCTTTTTTATTGAGTTAAATTTTATCAAAGCTAATGTTCAGGCCAGTCTTCAGTCCCTACTATTTTGCTAAGGCTTTTCAATAAATTCATGATTGATATAGATGACCCCTCGTACACGGCAACAGCAGGGCAGGATTTCATCCTCTTCAATCATGGCAAGCGGGTTAAATGGATAATCGACCGTATGCGAGCTAGCAATACGCTTGACTCGGCAACTACCACAGTAGCCCTCGCGGCATTGATAGTTCACATCATGCCCTGTGCGTAATAGTCCATCTAACAGGCTCTCGTCATCATGTAGATAGAACTGCTTTTTACTGGTCATTACCCAAGTCATCGTTGATCCTATTGGGATATGTTTGTGCTACTGCTATCCCTACTATTAACCCATAAGACGATTACAGCGGTAGAAATTTTATAGCGTCAAATTTCTACCGCTCAAACCTTTATAATTCTAAGCTCTTATAGTTCGGATTTTTATAGCTCAAAGCTCTTACAACTCAGCTCTTATAATTCGGAGCCTTTATAGTTCAAAGTCGTCAAAATCACTGTCTGATAAGTCAGAGTCAATCTGACCGACCAAGTACGAGCTAATCTCGGTCTCTTGCGGTGCGACCTGCACATTATCAGACGACAACCACGTGTTGATCCATGGGATTGGGTTTGATTTTGAGTTCGGGAACGCCGCTGGCAAGCCGA
Organism: Psychrobacter piscatorii; assembly: GCF_001444505.1. GTDB lineage: Bacteria > Pseudomonadota > Gammaproteobacteria > Pseudomonadales > Moraxellaceae > Psychrobacter > Psychrobacter piscatorii_B. The sequence goes on from NZ_LNDJ01000074.1 coordinate 79,398, forward strand.
CGGTTTCCATACGCAAGTTGGTGATGTATTCGATATATTGGCATAGAATGTCTTCGTTGAGACCGATCATCGAGCCATCTTTGAACAGATAGCCTGCCCATTCTTTTTCTTGCTCAGCCGCCTTACGGAATATCTCGATACTTTCATCGAAACATTCGGCGGCAATTTCGACCATCTCAGGATCGTCACGACCATTACGCATCAGGTTCAGCATGTGCTGCGTACCTGTCAAATGCAGCGCTTCGTCACGAGCAATGAGTTTGATGATTTTGGCATTGCCTTCCATCAATTTGCGCTCAGCAAAGGCAAACGAGCAGGCAAAAGACACATAGAAACGAATCGCTTCTAGGACGTTGACCGCCATGATGCATAGATACATTTGCTTTTTCAGCGATCGCAAATCAACGGTCACTTCCTCACCATTGATATTATGCGTACCTGGACCGTACAGGCTATATAGCTGTGAGTTGCGATACAGCTCATCATAGTACTGAGCGATATCAGAGGCGCGGCCTAAGATGTGCTCGTTTTGCATAATATCATCAAAGATAATGTTTGGGTCATTGACGATATTACGAATGATATGGGTATAGCTGCGTGAGTGAATGGTCTCGCTAAATGACCATGTCTCAATCCACGTCTCAAGCTCAGGGATAGACACTAGCGGCAGTAGCACCACGTTTGGACTACGACCTTGAATAGAGTCGAGTAGGGTCTGGTACTTGAGGTTGCTCAAAAATATATGCTGCTCATGCGAGGACAGATTGCTAAAGTCGATACGATCGCGTGATACATCGACTTCTTCTGGACGCCAAAAGAACGACAGCTGCTTTTCAATCAATTGCTCAAAGATAGGGTGCTTTTGTTGGTCATAGCGCGCCACGTTGACGGGCTGACCAAAGAACATCGGCTCTTTTAGCGCATTGTTTGGCGTTTGAGAAAAAATCGAGTAAGTCATGGGACTGCCTTTATCATTGATATGGTTATAAATTTGATTGGATGTGATTATGTTATAAATTTTGTTTAATGGCTTTTTAAGTTAAAGGTTCTCTAACGATATCTGTGATGACTCTTGTCCATCGTTCATATAGGCTTTGAATATCTCGCTCAGTTCACTATCATCAAGTGCTTCTAATTCATCAAGTGCGCTTTTGCGTAGGGTACTCACATCCGACTCTTCCGCTGCTATTTTTGTGTCTTTTTTAGCAGCTCTCGATGCTGGTTTTTTGGCTGCTTTTGCCACGCTTTTTTTGGTGACGGCTGCCTTTGGTGCTTCATCCATCTCTAACTGCTGACGCACCGCTGCAATATCAACCTCGACTTGTACGATATGCGAGCCACCATCGTTTAGGTCTGAAAATACGTTTGGGATAAACAAACCACCGTCTTTGATGATTGCGGTATAGTGCACATGACCTCCGTCGTTTTAGTTATTTCTAAGTTTTCATTATGGTTGACGCGTCGCCAGACTGTCATATACCTTGTTGTTTTCTCTTTTACCGACTGCCAATACATAAACCACCACCACGTCATCTTTGACGGTATATACCAAACGATACCCTAGGGTGCGTAATTTAATTTTATAAGTATCTGTATGTCCAGAGAGTTTTGACGCAGGCACATGAGGATTGGATAGTCGCTGCTGTAATTTTTTCTTAAATTGCTGCTGGATACTTGGCGCTATCTTTTTCCATTCTTTTAACGCTAACGGGTGAAACTCAAGACTATAAGTCATCTAACGTGACCTTGATAGGCGCTTGCCCATCATTCATCCGTGCGTTTACGGTTTGGCTGAGTGCCACATCGTCCATCGCTTCCATCATACGCTCGTACATGTCTGTGGAAACCAAGTACGCCACGGGTTTGTTGTGGTTTAAAATCGCAATCGACTCACCATCTGACTGTTTGATCAAGGCAGAAGGATTGTTTTTTAGCTCTGAGATACTGGCTGTCTGTGTCGCAAATATCGGTTGCATGACCCATTCTCCATTAAAATTACACTCTAAATATAGGGCTGATTTTAGCACGAAAATTAGGTCTTACTTGTTACTGTGTTAAATTTAAATATTTGCGGTAGCCAATCCCCCCCTATCGCTTGTATCTGCTTAGCCGCTGGCGTGCAGTCTATTGTGTCTGACCGCATTCCTGTTGTCTCGATACTACGTTCAGTCACAGACTGCATCGGCATCGTCGTCAGCAGGATACCGCTATAGTCGGGGCTAAAAAGCCTTTTTGAAGCAAAGTTAGTCAATTCTTTTAAAAATATTTAAAGTTCTTTATCGATCTCTTCACCGATTACATTGAGATAAGCTTGCAAATCAATAGCTGGAATAGTTCCTATAGCTTGCTGAAGATATTGAGTTAATTGCATAAAGAAAGTAATTAAAGAGTTTTCAGGTCGACTAAAATGTAATTCTTTGAACTCTCTTTTTTCATAGTACTCATTTATTCGTTTAATAAAATCAAGCTCTTCAGTGTTTTCTTCACCATTATAATCAACAAAGAAGCTGCCATAATCTACAACGCAACCTAAATCAATACCTTGAAGGTTGACCAAACTTTTAATATGCTTCTCGATTGTTTTATTATTACGATTATCATAGGTATTAGTAGTAGCTAGAATACCGCCTAGAATTTTAGTTAGTGGTCTACGTGGAACAGGTTTTCCTGAATTAATCATTGATGTAGAGGTACGAGTCAAGCGTCGAACACTTTCAATCTTCTCGCCTGCGTAAGTTATATAGTTCCCTGAACCTTTAATGCTTCCTCTGATGTCTGGTTTAACTTCAAAAACTGCATATACGCCTTCAGCAGGAACATAATGGAAACCATTTTGTGTAAAGATGAATGGAGTAAAGTAGTTATCATAGATAACAACATCAATCTGATGGCTTGTATTGCCTTTATGGTCTATGACAATTGCTTTATCTATACTATAACGATTAGGTAAGTAACTTCTCAACCATTCAATCCATGCATTCTCTAACGAATCACCTTTTGAACCAGGATGCTGTATAAAATCTCTGTTAGTACTTAGTTGAGCAGACATCTGTTTCTGCATACTGGCAAATAATTCTGGTAATGGTATGTTATTCATACAATTCCAACCTTTCATTATTTAATATAAAAAAATTAAAATCCTTCAAACTATCGCTAGTAATACTCAAAATAAGTAAGATAGGATTGTCAATTTTCACGTTTTTCTCACGAGCAATGCTAATCATTGCACTTAAATCTGTTGAGCTATACCATGCTTCACCATCTGGATGAGTATGCCACTCACCAACATAGTAGAGTCCTTTGTTTATAAATAACTTTTCAAATTCGGATTTCAAATAGTTAGATTCTCTAGTAAACTCAACTCGACTACTCTTAAAAATCTCTGCTGTAATTGATTGTTCAATATACAAGGTTTTAAAATCATTAGAATATTTACCAATCAGAAAACCACCATACTCTTTAGGGTAGTGCACACAGCTTGACTGATAAATACTTTCTAACAAGCTATCTTCGACTACTAATTTTAAATTCTTGTAGTGTTTGGTAATAGTCAAAACTTACTCACTTTCAAAGACTCATAATTATCATCATGATTGATTACAAAGCTATTTAGCTGTTCGTTACTAATCATAATATTGATATGTTTTAATGCAAACTGTATAAGTGTAGAGATGTCATTATAAGAAGCTTTAAAAGTTGGACTCCAACAACCTATAGGATTGTATAAATCTTCAACATCATTTTCTAAAATATTATCAAACTGATGTCTAACGAATTTATAAGTATTTGGTGATACGCCACAAACGAGTGATTGAGCATGATTAGTGATAGATAAGTTAATAATATCAGCTGTGACATTAAGATTATCCAAAATATACATCAAGTCATCGTCAGTGGAACAGTCAAATATATAATCATAATTCGAGAGTATAGTTTCAATACCAGCTGCAAGCTCTCTAGCATAAGCTTCGATCTTAATATATTGTGTTAAAGAGCCTTGAATGATATTTACATCGATAAAAGGTGATATGTTATAAAGTAAAGAGCGTAGTTCATCTACCTTATTGGCATAAGCATATATAAACTCATATTCTGAACGACAAATATTCTCAGGCTTTTTGATATCATAATCAGCTAATGATATGTATCTACAGCCACATCTTGTTAGAGTCTTAGCAACATTACTTCCTACCGCACCTACACCAATAATTAATATTTTTGAATTAGTTAACCTTTCATTAAATGAGCCACGACCAAAAAAATATGAGTAAGATGAGTTATTGGTTATTGCCCATGTAATACTCTTGTTTCTTAGTTTATAAACATACCTACCATTTATATCAGTTGATCCTTCAAAGATATTTTCATCAATGTTAATCAAAGCTACTTGCCAATGTATAGTTCTATCTTTTGTATGAAAACCTATAAATAAGGGCAGTGGCAACTTACTATTATGCGTACTTCTTATACCAATCATATATCTAGAAAGGTATTGTAAAAACTCTTGATCAATTAAATCTTCAAAGTTGTTCCAATTATCAAAAGAAAATCGCTCATTGATAGCTGGAGCATTCTTTATGAAAATATACAACCCTTGCTCGCTTTGATT